>JAPLOP010000036.1 GCA_026400645.1 Alphaproteobacteria bacterium
GAATACATGGGTCCCGCGATCAAGTCGCGGGATGACGGGGGGTGCGCATTGTTTGATGTGAATTGCATACTAACCGAATGCCATTAACTAGGCGCCCCTGTGACTTACAAATAAGACGGGCGAATAGAAAAAATCTTTTCAACTTTTCGGATAGCATCTTTTTTCGCCAAGATGATGAGTCGATCCCCAACACTGACGATTGTTTTCTTGGGGAGGAGCAATATTTTATCCTCCCTCACAAGGGCGGCAATCATGATAGAGCCCTTGATTGATACATCATCAACGCTAAGCCCAATAATATGACTTGTTTCGCGGGCCTCGGCTTCGATGATTTCGGCATACCCATCGCCCAACGTGTGGGCGGACCGGATTCTTCCCTGCCGGACGT
Organism: Alphaproteobacteria bacterium; assembly: GCA_026400645.1. Lineage (NCBI taxonomy): Bacteria > Pseudomonadati > Pseudomonadota > Alphaproteobacteria > Alphaproteobacteria bacterium. Next base: position 389 of record JAPLOP010000036.1, read on the forward strand.
GCTGCAATATTGTTGAAACCGTAATAGCCCGCGGGTTGATGATGCTATCGACGCCCAATGATGTAACAAGGGATGAATAATTAATATTGTTCAAAAGGGTAAATGATCGTTTTGCCCCGCATCGCTTAGCAAGAAGACTGGCCAGTATATTGACCTTATCATCGTTTGTAACGGATATGGCTGTCTCGCAATTATGAACATTGGCTTCGGCCAACACTTCGTAATCAAGCGCATCACCATGAAGAACCTCCGTGTTCCTTAAAAGATGGGCTGCCGCCTCGGATCGAATTAAATCTTTTTCAATAAGCTTGGCTTTTATGTTGGGATGATTTGTTTCAAGTTCACTGGCCAACGTTTTTCCGATATTTCCACCGCCGATAATAACGACACGCCGACCTTCTTCTTCGATGTAACCAAAGGCCTCCATGGCCAAATGAATATCGCTATGTCTGATAACAAAATGGACATCATCATTGATCTGAAGCACATCATCCTTCTGCGGGAAAAAAAATACGTCATTTCTGGAAATACAAAGAATAGCCAACTCTAATTTTGAAAATAGACTAGAAATCAACCGTAAGGGTGTGTTCAGAACCGGTGCACATGCCAAAATACGCACCCCAATAACTTTGACGCGATCAAGTACCAAAGAAATAACATCAAATGCGCCCGAAATTTGTGTGTTTCGACTGAGCGTTTTAGCAACTTCCATTTCAGGAGAAATCACAACATCAATTGCCAACCGTTGCGGGTGGAACATATTGGACCACGCTGGCTTCAGGTAATTTTGATTTCTAATCCGGGCTATTTTTGTTTCTAGCTGGAACAGAGACTGCACAACCTCACAAGCAATCATGTTGACTTCGTCCGAACCCGTTACGGCAATTAATAAATCTGCAGCCTCTGCCCCGGCCTGTTTCAAAACATCAGGATGAGAGGCAAATCCAACAATCGGTTGGACGTCAATTTTATCACTTATTCGCTTTAAAAGATCGGGGGATTGATCAACGATCGTGATGTGATTTTCTTCAAGGGCCAAATATCGCGCTATGCTATAACCGACCTGTCCAGCCCCTAGGATAATAACCTTCATAAGCTAAACAACCATGGGCTGGACAATCGCGCTGGGGTCATGCGCAGGTGAATCACAGATATCATGAGGTGACTTCGTGTCATGAACACCAAGCGCCCTTAGTTTACGGTGGAGGGCAGAACGCTCCATCCCGATAAATCGAGCCGTCTGAGAGATATTCCCCGAAAAACGCTGAACCTGCGTTAATAAATACTCTCGCTCAAAGGCTTCTCGTGCTTCCCTTAGGGGCAGCACAACAATATCGGCCGTTTTTTGTTGCCAGTTATTTGCAAAGACATTTCCCTGCACAATTTCGGATGGCAATTGTTCCTTTCGAACCGGATCACGTGGATCACCGCCGGCCATGATCAACACCCAATCGATAACATTTTTGATTTGTTGCAAATCGCCAGGCCAGGAATAAGATTGCAAAATAACGATTGCTTCTTGGCTAAATTGGCGTGGCGCAACCCCTTTGGCTGCTGCTGCCTGCCCCATAAAGTGTTGGATCAATAAGGGAATATCAATCACCCTGTCCTTTAAGGATGGGACTTGGATGTGGGCCACGCTGAGCCTATAGAAAAGATCTTCGCGGAAATTCCCCTCTTGGATCATGATCATAACCTGATCAGAGCTTCCGGCGATAAATCGAACATCAATATCGATTTTTCGAGAATCCCCCACCCGTGTAAAAGCCTGTTCCTGCAAAACCCGAACAAGTTTCGACTGAATCGGCAGGGGCAGCTGGGTAACTTCATCAAAATAAATCGTGCCTGTGTGGGCCTTTTCAAGAAGCCCAATTTTCCTGGGGGCATTTTGTTGCGCCCCCGCAATTTCCGTTCCAAACAGTTCAGCCTCTAGCTGCTGGGGATGGAACGCTTGACAGCTGATGGAAACAAAGGGGCACGCTGACCGTTTGCTCAGGTTATGTATGTGACGCGCCAGCGCATCTTTGTTGGCGCCCGCTGGACCAGAAATAAAAACACGTCCGTTCGCGGCAGCTGCTTTTTCTGCTGCCTGGCGCACATGTGCTGTGGCTGGGGAATTACCAATTAAGGCAGCGCTGCTGATTTGGGCTTTGATTTTAAGTTCGTCATTTTCCCGCTTGAGACGAGAAGATTCGATAGCCCGCTGAACAATCAGCAACAGACGCTCCACTTGGAACGGTTTTTCAATAAAATCGTACGCCCCTTTTTTAATGGCAGAGACAGCCGTTTCAATCGTGCTATGCCCGCTGATCATGACAACAGGAACATAAGGATGGTCACGCTTGATAATATCAAGGATTTTTAGACCGTCCCGTTCGCTATCACCCAACCAAACATCAAGAATCACAAGATGCGGCTGACGTTCCCTGATAATGTCCAGCGCAGCCAAACCATCGCTGGCAACACGCGTTTTATATCCTTCGTCAGAGAGAATGCCGGCTATTAATTCGCGGATGTCGGCTTCATCATCAACAACAAGGATGTCTTGTGACATAGTTTTTTCAGTCCTTATAGTTCAATTTATTGAGAAAATGGAAAGGTCAACTGTACACAGGCGCCGCCCAATATGCTATCCCCTAAATGCATGTGACCATTATGATCGGAAACAATTTTGGAAACAATAGCCAACCCAAGTCCGGTGCCTTTTTCTCTGGTTGTATAATAGGGTTCGGTCAATCGTTCACGCCCTTCTTGTGGGAATCCAGGTCCGTTGTCTTCAACTGTAATGACAACTTTTTCATCCTTTATTTCCAATGACAGAATAATAGTCGCTAGTTTTTTGATTAGCTGGGCAGCTGGGTGCGATTCACTGACAGCATTTATGGCATTCTGGAGGAGATTTGTCAAAGCCTGGCTGATCTGCTGTTTGTCGCAAAACCACGTAACGGGAGCCTCTGGCTTTCTGTATGTTATGCGAATCGATGAATGGGCTTGTTGCTGAAGAATAAGGGTGTGCCTTATCAATTCGGTTAGATCGACTTTTTCTATTTTTGGTTCCGGCATTCTGGCAAACGAAGAAAACTCATTAACCAAATTACCAATATTTTCTACCTGCCGGATAATGGTATCGATGCAGGATTGAAACGTCCGTGGATCGGATTTGATTTCCCTTAGATACCGCCGCTTTAACCGTTCAGCGGATAGTTGTATCGGCGTTAGGGGATTTTTGATCTCATGCGCTATTTTTCGGGCCACATCAGACCAAGCTGCCTTGCGTTGGCTAATGATCAAATCATGCTTTTGCTGTTGAAGTTGGTGTGTCATTTGATTAAAGGAATGAACCAGCTTATCCAATTCGTAATTCATGGGCTCCTCCTCGATTTTGACCGATAGATCCCCCTGACTTACAGATTCTGCCGCTGCCATCAGCCGACTAATTGGCTTGATCAAAATGGTGGCAAATGTCAGGCCAATCCAAATAGCAGCCAACAGTAAAAGAAGGGCCACAAGAAAAAAGAAGGCGACAAAGGTGATTTGCAACCCCGAATGCTGCCCAGCCAAACGTAAATAATCCTGAAGAGCATTTTGCGTGTTGGTCAAATGCTGCAGAACCGTTGGATCGATAAATTTTCCAACAAACAGGTATGTGTCCGTTGTGGGGTCCAGCCTGATAAGCGCCCTGACACGGTCACCAGATTCCGTTGTTACCGTATCCCCGGACCGCGCTGTGTCAAAATCAGAATAAGATATTTTCTCGAATTCCAAAGCAAATGTCAGATAAGAACGGGCCACAACTTCTTTTGTTCCATTAAAAATGAGAACCTCTTCCAGTCCATGCTCATCTGCGGCATCATTCAAAATTTGTGAAAAGGCTTCTGGATTATCGATATATAAAGAAACTTGGGGACGCAATTTGTTGGCCAAATTCAGCGCATCAATGACGACCGCCTTTTTATGTTCCCTAAGATAGGCCTCGGCCACAATTCGAGCCTCCTCTAGGGTATCCTTAACCGGCTGACCAAACCATGTTTCAACACCAACGTTAAAAAATAATGCAGAAAAGCCAGCCCCACAAATGACCGGGACAATGACGACTGTGGAAAACAAGGCAACAATATGAACGTGAAGTTTGGATCCGACCAACCCGCGTTTTCTCTCCAGCCATAATTCAACCAACCTTTTGGCGATAAAAATAGCCAGCAAAAGCAACAAGATCAAATCAAGATAAATAAAGGGAAGAATCGTTCTGGTTTTGGCTTCTAAGTTGGAACTTTCGGAAAAAAGAACCCAAAAAGTCCCAATACCCGAAAGAAGCGCCAGAAAGCTTAAGGCAAACGGTATTTTGCGGGAAAGATTAGAGTTATGCGCAACCGCCAAAAAACGGGCATAAACGGGCGAAAATGCAAGAATAATGGGCCTCTTCAGTCAGGGTCATCCTGGAAAAATATACCTTATTTAATCTGAGTTCGATATAAGAATCCCCAAAAATCTCACATTTTTCCTTGGTAATCCTGGATTGCTTCGTCGCCATGCTCCTCGCAACGACGTCTTTGCGATGAGGGCGAAGCCCGAGGAAGCAATCCAGGAATCGCTCCGAACTCATGAAGATTTATTGAAAATGGCATTAGCCGAAAATCCATGAAAATAAAATTTCGTTTAAAATTCTGTAAAAATATGTAAGCTTAGAAGATATGGGCTTTCCCCAAAAACACGCTTATTTAAAGGGCAATTTCGTTCCATGAAAATGCTAATCGCAAAGCTGAATCCAATATGTAAAAAAGCCCTAGAAGGGGCTGCCGGCCTTTGCATGGCAAAGGGACACTATAATATTGAGCTGGAGCATTTCCTGCTCAAGCTTTTTGAGCTGCCCGAAACCGATGCCCAGCTTATTTTGCGATATTATGAAATTGACTTACAAACAGTTTTAAAACACTTTATTTCTGCTGTTGATAAATTTCCAGGCGGAAATAGTGGTACCCCTGTTTTCTCAAAACATATTTTAAATGCACTGGAGGAAGCCTGGCTCGCGTCGTCTTTGACTTTGGGATATCCGTCAATACGGTCAGGCGCACTATTGTTGGCGTTAATTGATATTGACCCATTAAGGGGGATTTTACTAGAAAGCTGTCCGTTATTGCTCAGAATCTCCCGGTTATCATTACGCCGGGATATACATGATTTGTTGGGATCCAGCAAGGAAACCTGTCCATCCGACTCCACATCAAAGGGGTCATCGGCTTTAACCCCCACAGGTGAACAAAATGGGGGTGCACAATCCGAGGCGGAACCAGCCATACCGGAATCAAAAAGCGCCTTAAATCAATACACGATTGATCTGACAGCGGCCGCCCAAAAAGGCAAATTGGACCCGATCCATGGTCGTGATGTTGAAATTCGCCAGATGATAGAAATTTTATCCCGCAGGCGTCAAAATAACCCGATTCTGGTTGGCGATGCCGGGGTTGGCAAAACAGCCATTGTCGAGGGGTTGGCCTGTCGAATCCGCGATGGGAACGTCCCGCCATTTCTGCAGCAAGCACACCTTCATCGGCTTGACGTTGGGTTATTGCAAGCCGGCGCAAGCGCCAAGGGACAGTTCGAGGAACGCATCAATCAACTTTTACAAGAAGTCCAGCTATCGCCACATCCCATCATTTTGTTTATTGACGAAGCCCACACGTTACTAGGGGCAGGTGGCGCACAGGGCCTGGGCGATGCAGCCAGCTTGTTAAAGCCAGCTTTGGCCAGGGGGGAATTGCGAACAATTGCCGCAACGACCTGGGCAGAATACAAACGCTATATCGAAAAGGATGCGGCATTAACGCGACGGTTTGAACGTATCAAGGTCAAGGAACCAACCCCCGAAGAAACCGTTCCTATGCTGTATCAAATTCATCAGCAATTTGCGGTGCACCACGATGTTAATATTTTACAAGAAGCCCTGGAAGCATCAGCCCATCTTTCCCATCGGTTTTTGCCAGAACGTCGATTGCCCGATAAAGCTGTTAGTGTTTTGGATACGGCATGCGCGCAGGTTGCCCTGTCACTGTCTGGATTTCCTGAGGAACTGCAAACCTGTATGAGCAAACTCCATGTACGGGAATTGGAACGCCAAATCATTCATCAGGAACAAAAACAGGCGATGATTCCACATGAATCCGGGCCGTCCGCCTTGCATGCCTCTGCTTTACATGGTCGACTTGAAACAATAGGGTCTGAAATTGCTCAACTCCATCAACAAAAGGAAGCCGTAACGGATCGCTGGCAACAGCAAAAACAGCTTATCCAGCAAACCCTGGATATCAAACAACAAATTGCGGAACTTGGATCAGCACAGGAACATTCCAGTGAAGCGATCAGTCTCAAAAAACAGCTTGCCCACCTTCATCAGACACTGCAACAAACACCATCGCATGAGCTTTTGGTATCCCATGCGGTTGATAAACTGGCGGTCGCGCGTGTGATTTCGAGCTGGACCGGGATTCCGATTGATATGATTTTATCCCAGGGCACCAATATTGTTCTGGAGGATTTGGTTAACACGCTTAGCAAAAGAATTATTGGCCAGGATTATGCGTTGCATGCGATCGCCAAAAGCATCGTGAGTTATCAGATTGGATTGAACGATTCCAATAAGCCAATTGGGGTGTTCCTGTTGGCGGGACCCAGCGGCGTTGGAAAAACGGAAACAGCGTTGGCCCTGGCAGAAACAATGACGGGACACCAACGGCATCTTGTTCATCTGAATATGGCAGAATTTCAAGAATCCCATTCTATTGCCATATTAAAGGGGGCGCCACCCGGATACATTGGCCATGGAAAGGGGGGAACGCTGACGGAGGCTGTGCGCCAAAATCCGTATAGTGTTGTTCTGCTGGATGAAGTCGATCGGGCCCATTCCGATATTATCAGCCTGTTTGCCCAGATTTTCGATAAAGGCATCGTAGAGGATAGCGAGGGGATAGAGGTCGATTTTTCAAACACGTTGTTTATTCTAACGACCAATCAGGGGGAGGGGCTGATCGAAGGCAAGCATCAGCGATTAAAAGAAACCGAGGATCGGCAAATTTTATTTAACAACCTAACAAATCAACTAAGCGATGATCTGCGGGGAACATTCGGATCATCCTTTATGTCACGCATAGCGGTGATCCCCTATTTGCCATTAACAACCGATGCCATCAAGCAGATCATTCGATTAAAGCTGGATCATCTGCAACAGAAAATAACATTAAAGTACGGGCATTCGTTAGATCATTCCGATGAATTGATTGAATCAATTGTCCATTTGTTCGATGGCCAGGACAAAGACCTTCGATTCATCGATACGTACCTTCGACAACACGTCGCGGCGGAATTAGCAAAGCAAAAGGGAACTTCTGGGATTTAAATTCCTGTCAGTATTGTCTTGAGTTTACTCGTTCTTAATACTATATATAACGTTAATAATTACGCATCATAAAATTTCCACAGGTAGTTTTGTGCATTAATTTTTAACAAGATAATGGGGAATACATAAAAATCATGACAGGCTTCAGGTTTAAACCCAATAAGATAGAATCAAAATTCATTGGCTGCTGGCTTATGCTTTTGATTATTCGTTATGGAGCCCAGGCAATCAATATGCCTGAAAAAAAAGAACAAACAGGCTCCGGAAACGACACGCCGTTAAAAAATGATGCTCTTCATAAAAATGACCTCTTGCGAGCAGGAGACTTAGAAAATCAACAGGGCTTTGATCTGTATAAACTAGGGACGATTAATAGTCTAAAAAAAGCCCGAGAGTATTTTAAACATACGGCCGATCAAGGGCAGGCGACGGCGCAACACAATTATGCCACCATGCTTCGTAATGGAGAGGGTGGGGACAAAAACGCCGAAGAAGCACGCAAATATTATAAACTGGCAGCCGACCAAGGATACACAAAGGCGCAAAACAACTATGCGAAAATGCTTCGTTATGGAGAGGGCGGAGACAGAAATCTTGGCGAGGCTCGCAAATACCTTAAGCGTGCCGCCGATCAAGGGCATGCAATAGCACAAGGTCATTATGGCGATATGCTTTATGATGGAGAAGGCGGATATAGAAACCAAGAGGAAGCACGAAAATATTGTAAAATGTCTGCCGATCAAGGGCTGGCAGAGACACAGGGTGGCTATGGTTACATGCTCTATTTGGGAGAGGGTGGGGATAAAAACCCAGAAGAAGGGCGTAAATATATGAAATTATCTGCAGATCAAGGACTTGCCCCCGCGCAGCATATTTATGCTGATATGCTTGAAAATGGCGAAGGCGGGGACAAAAATATTGAAGAGGCCAAAAGATATCGAAAGCTAGCCTCTGATCAGGGCCTTGGATCAACTCCTGATTATTTCGACACGATATCCAGGGAATAGATCCCTGTTTTTTCACCCAGAACCGGCATAATATTGGATGCCAAAAGGGCTTTTTAGGGCCCTTTGTTTCAAGATAGGACGGGATTATTTCCCAGATTCTTCCTTGGTATTGACTTCGTTTGCCTCTGGCAGATGTCGCCAAATCACAATGCTATACTTATCAGCATCAGAGTCTGCGGTGAAAGCGTACAACACTTTGCTGTGTGACCTTAAGTCGGCATCATAACCATCACCTATGTAAGGATTGCAACCATCCTCCTCGAACTTATAACCCCCTGCCTCTCCAGGTAATACAGAGGAATTTGGCCTGGATTCAGGTAAGCTCTTATCTACCGATTTATGTACAGTATATTCCCACCGAACATTGTCGCCTACAATGACCTCTCCCTTTGGATTTCCTGTTTGAATCAGCACTGCAGTTAGATCCCTCATGGCGCCAGAGGTTAGCGGGGCACGATTTGTAATTTTATCCTGCCAACTAGCCAAAGCGGCGGCGTTGCCATCCGGCAAAAATGTAGCAGACAACAGTAACAATAAACTTAAATATTTAAAAAATTTCATCATAACAAGCTCCATAAAAATTTATATTTGTATTCGACCACTCAGCACACTCTATATATAACATGAAATACATTAAAATGTCATAATAATTATAGTCAATCAAAAGCATATGCAACAGAACTGGCAAAGCACACAACAAAATCATTGTTCTTTGGTGGGAATTTTCTTATCATTCTAGATAACAGTAATTTTCTCGGCGTTTGATATCATGCAACTTACACAATCTGTCAAAAATATTCTTGGTTTTTATGAAAGCGATAATCCGGGCGTAAAAACGAATCTGGCTCGCCTTTTAATGCACGGTAAATTGGGGGGAACGGGTCGAATGATCATTCTTCCAGTCGACCAAGGGTTTGAACACGGCCCAGGGCGCAGTTTTGCCATGAACCCAGAGGCATATCATCCCCATTACCATTTTCAATTGGCCGTCGATGCGGGTTTGTCAGCCTATGCAGCGCCATTGGGATGGCTGGAAGCTGGGGCCGACACGTTTGCCGGCGCGATACCAACCATTTTAAAAATCAACAGCGGCAATAGCTTGTTATCAAAAGCAAACCCACCAAATCAAGCAACAACCGGGTCCATTCAGGATGCGTTGCGTTTAGGATGTTCTGCGATTGGATTTACAATTTATCCAGGATCAGAAGCATCACTTAGCCTGTTCGAAGAAATTCGCGCCCTGGCAGAGGAAGCAAAATCATGTGGATTGGCCGTTGTTATATGGTCCTATGCACGTGGCAACCTAAGCAAGGATGGCGAGACCGCCATTGATGTAATTGGCTATGGCGCCCATATTGCAGCTTTGCTGGGGGCTCATATTGTCAAGGTTAAGCTTCCCTCCTCGTACCTGGAGGTCCCTGAGGCAAAGCAACAGTATCTGGACAGTGCCGTCAAAATCGATACAATGCCTGATCGCGTGCGACATGTAGTTGATTGCTGCTTTAAGGGTCGTCGTTTGGTAATCTTTTCCGGTGGAGAAGCCAAGGGCAGCAATGGCGTACTAGAGGACGCAAAGGCCATTCGTGAAGGCGGCGGCAATGGATCCATCATTGGGCGGAACTGTTTCCAGCGCCCCCGTGAAGAAGCGATGAAATTGCTGAGCGATATGATTGCTGTTTATCAATAGACCAAGCCCCTTTTATATTATTTTCCATGTCTCCCTGGGAAATGATCTGAAATGAGTATGGCATGAACATAGGAATTTATTTGCTCACCTGGTTTCGGGGACGATGGATCGGTCAGGATGAATTTGGTAATCGATATTATCAAACCAAAAATCCGAAATCAGGATGTGCAATAAAGCGATGGGTCCTGTATAGTGGCAAAGCGGAAGCATCAAAGATCCCCGCTGGATGGCGCGGATGGTTGCATTATACGGCATCAGAACCACCCTCTGGCGAAAGACGCTATGACTGGCAACAGAAACATTTGCCAAATCTAACGGGAACGCCGCTGGCCCACGATCCAAACAAGGGATCGCCCATAAAACAAAACTATGAATCATGGAATCCCGATTCTTTGGAGAACACAAAATTTCAATGAAACTGTTCGTAACGAACGACACCGCCAGTCAACGACTAGACAAGTTTCTGGTTCAAATGCTTCCCGAGCAAAGCCGCAACCGCTTGCAAGATTGGATCGAGCGGGGATGTGTTTGCCTGGACGAACAGCCAATCATCGACACAAATTACAAAGTTAAAGATGGGCAAACCTTTACGCTGACCATTCCGGCGTTGCAAGACTCCATTCCAAAAGCCGAAATTTTACCCCTGGATATTGTTTATGAAGACGATGATCTGGTGGTTATTAATAAAGCACCTGGCATGGTTGTCCATCCGGCGCCAGGCCACTATGAATCAACTATGGTTAATGCCCTTTTGGCGCACTGTGGTGATTCCCTGTCCGGCATAGGCGGTGTAAAACGCCCCGGGATCGTTCATCGACTGGACAAAGACACCAGTGGTCTGTTGGTTGTGGCCAAAAATGATAAAACACACCAGGCTTTATCGGAACAATTTTCCAATCCTGACCTAGGGAAACAATTAAAGCGAACCTATTGGGGGCTTGCTTGGGGGCATCCACTGCCCAGCCAATCAAAAATCGAAACGCCCATAGGTCGTCACCCAAAGAATCGTCAGAAAATGGCGGTGGTTCACGGAAATTCCGGAAAAGAATCGGTGACGCATTATACAACAAAGCAAGTATGGAATTTCGGATCAAAGGGCGAAATGAAACTAAGCTGGCTGGAATTCACACTTGAAACCGGCCGAACACATCAAATTCGCGTTCATTGCCAACACATCGGTTGCCCCATTATTGGGGACCCCCTGTACGGAAAGAAAACCCTGCCAAAGGCACGATTGGTTCCGGACAGAGTCATCCAATTTGAACGCCAGGCTTTGCACGCAGTCACGTTAAGCTTTTTGCATCCCCATACACAGGAAACAATGACATTCGAAGCCACCCCACCTGAGGATTTTCTGGAACTTTTGGAAGCGTTAAATACGTTTTTATAACCTGAGTTCGACGTAACAAGTCAATAAAACCCAGACAAACGCAAGTTTCCCTATGGCTTGACCATAGGGTCCAGAGAAAGAAAACGATCTTTATCAGCTGGGGAAAACTACGGTGGGCGCTGTTTTGATACGGCCCTTACGTCGAACTCAGGTTTTCATCAAGCCTTTTCCCGCATAAGCAAAACGGTAAATCGTCTGTTTTGTGATGCATTTGGATCGTTCTTAACAAAAAGCTCAGTATCCGCCTTTCCAACAATGGATGTTATTCGGTCTTTGTTGACGCCATTTTTCTCTAGGACCTGACGACAGGCATTGGCGCGATCTGTTGACAGCTCCCAATTTCCATAATCCTGAGCATTACTATAGGGCGTTGCGTCAGTGTGCCCCGTTATCACGATTTTGTTGGGCATTTTACTGATTGTTTTTGCCACGATTCCAACCAACCCCTTTGCATACACCATCATGGCGCTGCTACCTGGCGGAAACATGGTTTTTTGCTTGTCAGCATCCATAATCTGGATCAGCAACCCTTCTGAACGCAATTCGAACGTCACCTGGTTCGTGAGATCTTTCAGTAATGGATTTTGCTGAATGATGTTTTTGATTTCTTGGGACGTTTCCTGAAATTGCTTTTCTTCTTCGCCGCGGTTTTTTTCACGCTCTGCCTTTGATTTCGACTCATTTTTGCCCTTGGATGAGTCCTGCGACTTTGCGTCTTTTTCTTTTTTGCTCTCAAGTAAATTTATTTTATTATCAGAAACGCTCGCCTTGTTTTGCTCTGCCTTTTCGCCGCTTTTTGCAACCTGTTCAACCTCAGCATCCGTTTTTTTGTCTTCCTTTTCTGGGACGGATTGGTGCTGTTCAGTGTTCGCGGGGTCACTCTTTTCCCTCTCGCTATTATTATCAGGGGATACTTGTGTGCCCGCCATCATTCCACGACTCCCATTCCTGATGTTCATGTTAATGATGCCGGTTGCAAAATAATCAGCTATTCCTTTTTTATGCTCATCACTTGTAATACTGATCAACCACATCAACATAAAAAAAGCCATCATTGCCGTAACAAAGTCAGCATAAGCAATTTTCCAACTTCCGCCATGATGAGGGGCGTGCTGTCCTTTGCTTTTCTTTTTAATATAGATGATTGTGTGTGGTGGCTTGCTCATGATGCCCCTTCCACAGATGCGATAGCCTGCTCCAGCTCACTAAAGGTTGGCCGGCAACTTTCATCTATTGTTTTACGGGCATATTCAACAGCGATTAAAGGCGCGTATCCATTAAGGTAAGCCAAAATCGCCAGTCGCAAACAATCAAAATACTTAACCTTTGAATCAAACACCCCCTGGATGCAATTGCTGAGCGGGCCAACCAAACCATAAGCCAGCAACACGCCAGCGAATGTCCCAACCAACGCCCCGCCAATCAGTTTTCCCAAAATCTCTGGTGGTTGGCTGATCGATCCCATCGTGTGAATAACCCCCAAGACGGCAGCCACAATTCCCATGGCAGGCATTCCATCGGCCATATTTTGGAATGCGACGACAACTTGATGAAGCTCATTATGATAAGTTTCAATCTCCTCCGTCATGATATCGTCCATTTGATGGGGGTTATCGCTTCCCATCGTTAACATGCGAAAATAATCACACAGAAACATTGTGGCACGTTCGTTTTCTAGGAATTTTGGAAATTGATTAAACAGGGGGCTTGCTTGTGGATTATCGATATGGGATTCCAGGGCAAGCATCCCCTTGTTTTTGGCAAACTTAATGATTGTAAACAACATCGTGAGCAGTTCGACGTAATCTTCCTTTTTGTAGGATTCGCCCCTGGCCGCCTGCTTTAGCGACATCGACACCTTGCCCAGAACCTCTCTGGGATTACCAATGATAAACGCCCCAACAGAGGATCCGATAATGATAAGAAATTCAAAAGGCTGCCACAGAACAGATAAATGCCCACCAGATGCCGTATATCCAATCAAAACCGATACAATAACAACGCCTATGCCGATAAATATTTTCATCTGATGTTTTTTGGTTGATCGGTTTAAAAAGTGGATCTCACCTCTATTACATCAGATAAACGTTACATTTGTGTTAATTTTTGGGGAAATGGTTTTGTGGAGACCCCTCCCTTAAAAAGGGAGAGGGCGATATCTTAATTATGAATACTGCTGGCAAAGCTTTATAAGCGCATCGAAAATATCCCTGTACGCACAAGAAACTCTATAATCTAAATAACCACTGTCATAATATGGAGAGTAAGAGTAATCCGGACGTATATAGGTTTTCAAAATCCCCCTACTGTCATCGGAGAGATTTAGGGCATCGCCAATCTTTTGAACCAATTCACACAACCCCGCCTCTTGATTCTGAGGGCTTCTTTTCAAGGCAAAGTCCTGCTGACTGGCTTCGTTTTGATAAAAACAAGAAGCGCCACCATATTGCTGCTTTTGAGACAAGAACTGTATAAACTTCACCGACTTATCTATGTCATCGCGTGCTGCGAATTGATCGTTAAATCTTTTTACGTCTTGTTCGCGTTTTCTCCGTCTCTCTTCTTCCCATTCCAGACCCTCCGGAGTATCCGAATTACCACCAAAAACCTGCATCGAACCATTCGAATATTTATCAAACATAGCATGATATTTTTTATTTTGTATTTTGTGCTGGAAATTATCACGGCCAATGCATCCTTGAATTTCGTTTCCATTCACAGAGTCATCCTTAAAATAACCAGCCCCTGCTATTTTTTTGAGCACATGAAAAGAATCAAAGCCTTCAAGCATTAACGACCTTTCTGTCTCTATTTTTTCTAATTCCTCACGGCAGGCTCTCAGAAAATACTCCTTACGATCAATCCTTTCCTGATCAGCAAGCAAAATCAAACCAAAAGCAGGCATGCCTTTCCTGGACACTTCCTCCTTAACGTCTTTCAATTCCTCGCTGCACCTGCGAATTTGCTCATTGATTCGATCTTTTTTATTTCCAAAAGATTGATCAATGATACCTAGATTTTTATGCACCTCAAATTCAATTTCATCGCCACCCTGACCAAGGATAACGGCACCTCCTGCTTGATGAGCCATAGCAGCAGTTTCATGCTCATCCAAACCAATACCAGAAGGGACGGAACTCATCGCCACACAACCACTCACGGCCAGAATACCAAAGGGCAAGAATGCCAGCTGCACATTTTTTTTAATCATTTTTTTCACTAATGTCTCCTAGGTAATAAATTGTAAATATTAATACTATTTTCAAAAACGATTAGTGAGATTCCTGGATGGCCACGCTCTCTTCGTTCGCTCGCCATGACGACGTCATTGCGATGAGGGCGAAGCCCGAAGAAGCAATCCAGGAATCTCCATAAACTCATGAAGATTTATTGAAAATGGTACAACCAAAATATAGAATTCCGATGAATTCAAGGGTCCTTCATACATTTGTACAATAACCCTAAGACTCAACCGTATCAATAGAAAAATGGTGAAGCATATGCATCAGGGGCAACCCCTCTGCTGTGGCATAGTCAATAATTCGAGATTTTAACTTTGCGGGAACTTTTTCACCAACAATGATGATTTGTTTGGGGGCTTCTATTTCATGACCGAACATCATCATAATCGTACCCAGATCATCAAGCGCTCCCAAAACGGGCACCCCATGAATGGAACACCCGGCTTCTTCATCCTCAAACGTTATAAGGCCAACCGGATTATACGGCAAATCAGGGGAATGAAATGCTTCGCTGATAAAGGATTCCCCCGCATCGCTGGGCCCAATCAATAAAACGGGGACGGATGCCATGATATTGAGTCGGCGTTTTTGCATCACCTGACAATCATATGCATACCGATGAATGAAACGGGGTAACCCCAGAAAACAGATAAACACAAACGCATTAATAAGCGGAACAGAACGCGGTATCGATTCTTGTTGGGCCATCAACAGCATTAGGGGAAAAAATATAATATTTGCCAGAACGGCTGATAAAGACAGGGGTAGCATGTCCTCTATCGATACATACCGCCAAACAGCGCGATGTGTTTGCATCCAGATAAATATGCTAGCACTGACAATGGCAAAAACGGCCATATTCTTCAGAACAAAGGCGGGGGAGTAATCCAAGAACTCCTCCCCAATCCTAAGATACAAGGCAACAAAAAAGGATAAAAATGCCATCAGTGCATCAAAAACCAAAATCGTCTGCGGCATAATCATGTGCGCCGGCAGGGTGCTATCGATGTGATTCTTAACATACCGCATACCCTTACTCAGACCCTGATTCTGTTTTATCAGTCCACAAAAAAAGGAGAGGATTGCATCCAAAAACTTTTTTGATCGCTCAAGAAATTCCATCAAAACTCTTTCTCCTTTTTTCTTTTTGGGGTCAATTAGCACAGAAATAATCTGGGACAGGCATAGTCCTAGGTATCCAAGAAACTACGCAATTTGCGAGACCGACTCGGGTGCTTTAATTTCCGCAGGGCTTTTGCCTCGATCTGGCGGATACGTTCCCGTGTGACGGCAAACTGCTGCCCAACTTCTTCTAGCGTGTGGTCCGTGTTCATGCCAATGCCGAACCGCATACGCAAAACCCGTTCTTCCCTGGGGGTTAAGCTTGCCAGAACACGCGTTGTTGTCTCACGTAGGTTCGCATGAATAGCAGCATCAATCGGCAATACAGCATTTTTATCCTCGATAAAGTCACCCAAATGACTGTCTTCCTCGTCCCCGATTGGGGTTTCAAGACTGATCGGTTCCTTTGCAATTTTCAAAACCTTGCGAACCTTATCCAATGGCATAATCAGCTTTTCTGATAGCTCCTCTGGGGTTGGTTCACGGCCAATTTCGTGCATCATTTGGCGCGATGTGCGAACCAATTTATTAATCGTCTCTATCATGTGAACCGGAATACGGATGGTCCGCGCCTGGTCAGCAATCGATCGCGTAATGGCTTGTCGAATCCACCATGTTGCATAGGTTGAAAACTTATATCCCCGACGATATTCAAATTTATCCACAGCTTTCATCAGGCCAATATTACCCTCCTGAATCAAATCCAGAAACTGTAATCCACGGTTTGTATATTTCTTGGCGATAGAGATAACCAACCTCAGGTTGGCTTCGATCATTTCTTTTTTGGCGCGGGATGCCTCTCTCTCACCTTTTTGAATAATGGTAACAATCCGACGGAATTCAGAAAATGGAACGCCAATTTTTTCTTCGACTTTCGTCACTTCTGTAACAAGCGTTTCAATCTCGCCAGCATATCGTTCAACAAAGCGCGACCAGGATTTATCAGTCAGTGTTTTGACCTTACGCATCCAATCATCGTTAAAGTTTTGATTAACAAACTGACGCATGATTTGATCGCGCTTCACGCCACACTGTTCTGCTTTTGCAGCCAGGTCTCTTTCGATATTCGCGACATGCCTGTTAACGGTGTTGTGGCTTTCTATAAGCTCTTCGATACGGGCCGCATTGAGTTTAATCTCTTCCAGGTTATTGATAAGCTTTTGTTTAATTTCCTGGTGCTCTGGTGTATCCGAAACAATTGTCCCTTTGGCATGAAGGACCTCTTTTTGGCATTTAAACAAATCGTTGTACAAAGAAATATGGATATCCAAAAATGCCAACGCCTTTGTCCGTGCGGCTTCTTCTGCATCGGACAGCACTATGGCTTCATGAACGGGATCTGCCTCGGCTTCCAACGATTCAAATTCGGAATCCTCGTGGGCCTGCTCTTCCTCGCCATTACCCGTATCAATGGAAATCAATTCACGAATCGCCATACGTCGTGATTCCAAAAGATCTTTCCACTTTTTTATAACAACGGTCGTTAACGGACTTTCACAAAGCCCCCCAAACATGGTTGCTTTTCCGGATTCAATCTTTTTTGCAATAACGATTTCGCCTTCACGGGACAAAAGCTCGACATTGCCCATCTCACGCAAATACATACGAACGGGATCATCGGTACGACCGGCCACTTCGTCTGCGGCTTCTTCTGCTGATTCATCGAATCCAAACTCTGGCGTTGCGGCCTTTGTGGTCTCGGCAAGATTACCTGACAGCGGGGTTTCTTCCGCCTCGTCGCTGTCCACAATACTGATGCCCATATCCGCAATCATGCTCATCGATTCATCGATCTGGTCTGCAGAAAGTTGATTTTGTGGTAGTGCTTCGTTTAATTCGTCATAAGTAATGTATCCTCTTTCTTTGCCCTTAACCAAAAGGCGTTTTAGAAGGGGATTCGATTTACTCAGCTCAATCAAGGGGAGATCTGCGTCAGACTCTGCTTGATGCCCAACAACAGTTTTTTTCATTGGTCTGCCTGCCATTTTCAACTACACTCCTTAAATTAACCAAATTTTAAATAAATTACCAAATTTTAAACAAACTAACTACGTTTGTTTAAATAAGTTAGACTTCAAAGCTTTTAATCTTTGCCAATCTTTGTCGTTAAAAGATGTTTTCACATCTTGATATGTACTTTCTAGGTCCTCTTTTAATCGGGCACGATGGACCGTTTGATCCCAAATGTCCAACCATCCCTCAAGGGCGATACGCGGGTCTGTCTGTTTTGCAGCATAGGGCGCATGATTATAAAGATTTCTATCGAATATGTTGTCTAGTATCCCCAATAAACCATGCTGCGCCAAACAATCCTCAAACGAATCATTTGCATCATCCGCATACTCCAAAAGAAACACTTTTAATTTTTGCCATTCTCCGTGATTAAATTCCAGCGCCGCCAGCTGCTCAGCAACCTCTGATACTAATGTGGGGTGATTAACAAGAATTGCCAACAATATTTTTTGTGCTAGGTCACTTTTTTTATAAAGAAGGCCATCTTTAATAAAATCATTCCCCTGCGAAGAATCAGATTCTGATTCCTTGGATCGAAAGTCTTTAAATTTACCACTCTGAAATTTACGAGGCTGATCGGCACGAGTGTAACTCTTATACCACAAATTCCTGAAACGTTCATTAAAATCCGTCTGGTAGAAATACCGGATATCGTTATCGGTAATTTGAGCAACCGTTTCAGCCAACTGCTTTTTAAGCGTGGCTTTTTGTTCTGGCGTTGCATTGATCACAACAGCGCCATTTTCTATATGACTTTTCCACAAAACCTCTGCCAGTGGTATTTTCTTTTGAAGGATATCGCGAAACAGTTGTGGGCTTCCCTGTCTTAAAAGGCTGTCTGGGTCTTCGCCCTTTGGCAGAAAACAAAAATTGAGCGTTCGCATTGTTGCCAAAAAGGGGAGGGCGCGCTGCGCTGTGCGAAACGACGCCCGCGTCCCGGCCTCATCCCCATCGAAGCAAAGAATCGGTTCCGGACTTCGACGCCACAAAAGGTGCAATTGCTCGGCAGTTACGGCGGTCCCAAGGGGAGCAATGGCAGTTTTAAATCCTGCTTGATGCAGGGCGATCACATCACAATATCCCTCTACCAGTAAATAGGGGTGGTCCTTGCTGACATGATTTTGGGCAAACGAATATCCATAAAGAACTTGCCCCTTGTGAAATAACTCGCTGTCGGACGAGTTCAGATATTTTGGCTGTCCTTCCCTTAGCAAACGCCCCCCAAACGCAATGACACGCCCTTTTGCATCCAAAATGGGGAACATCAACCGATCCCTGAATCGATCATAGGGTTCTCTTTTTTGATCTTCTGGCACGATAATCAAACCAGAGGAAAGAATCAAATCCTTTGAAAACCCCTTTTTAACAAGCAGCCCATATAATGAATTGTTATGCTGGGAAGACGCGAATCCCAAACGAAATTGCCGAACTGTGTCAGGGATAAATCCCCTGTGGCGTAAATAATCCCGAGCATCCTCCCCAACGCTTGTGGTCAGAACATGCTGAAACCACGAACACGCCTCCTCTAACAAGGC
The DNA here is from genome assembly GCA_026400645.1 of Alphaproteobacteria bacterium. NCBI lineage: Bacteria > Pseudomonadati > Pseudomonadota > Alphaproteobacteria > Alphaproteobacteria bacterium. The sequence goes on from JAPLOP010000036.1 coordinate 19,775, forward strand.
ATAAAGATCCTGATTCCTTGGGTTTTTTTCTTTATAAGATTGTTGACTTCGATCCGGCAAAGAGACACCCGTTTTATCGGCCAGCTCTTTAACAGCTTCCATAAATTGCATGTTCGATCGATGCATAACATAGGAAAAGGCATCCCCATGGGCACCACACCCAAAACAATGGTAATATCCTTTTTGATCGTTAACCTTGAACGATGGGGTTTTTTCTTCGTGAAAGGGGCATAACCCAATGTATTCGTGACCCTTGCGGCTGAGCCTGCGATCTTGCCCAACGATTTCAGAAAGGGTCAATCGTGCCTTAATTTGATCCAAATAAAGGGATAGTTCCGTCATGGTCGTTTATCCAGAAATTAATATCTTCGTGGGCTTTGAATCGCCATCAATAATTCAGAAAGAATCCCTTCCCGAACACCGCGATCGGCGACACGCAAATCTGTAACGGGAATGGCATCGCAAATTCCCTGGAGAATGGCTGATCCCACAATGACAAGGTCGGCACGACCACCGCCGATGCAGGGGTGTTCAGCGCGTTCTTTTTTGCTCATCATCAAAATATTATGGCTAATTTCATGAATGTCTTTAATTGTGATAAACAAACCGTCAACCAGGCTTCGTTCATATTTCGGCAAACCAATTTGAACGGCCACAAGCGTCGTCACGGTCCCAGAGGATCCAATCAACTGAACCTGGTCTTTTTCAATATACCGATCTATGTCGTTTCTGTGAACAAAAGCCAAAAGTTCGTTATGAACAAAGGTCCGCACATCATGATGAATTTCGGGACTTGACGCAAACTGCGCATAAGATTCGCTAACCGTCACAACACCATAGGGGATAGAAAAAGAATCAATGACCTCGAATGGAATGGGATAGCCCGGTCTTTTTCTTTCTTCTGGTTTCATTTTGAGCCAGATAACCTCTGTGCTGCCGCCGCCAATATCAAACGCGATCGCATAGGGGATCTTTGGGTCCAAAATGGCGGCACAGCCCGTCAAGGCCAGCTTTGCCTCTTCGTGACTAGAAATGATTTCGATATTCAAGTCGAGCTCCACAAGCGCACGCTCCACCAAAACATGTCCATTGGTTGCCCTGCGGCAGGCCTCTGTTGCGACCGCCCTAACACGTGTTGCATGATGATAATCGATTTTTCTTTTACAGATTTTCAAGGCATCAATCGTTCGATCAATGGCTTCAAGAGAAAGCTCATTCGTTTGATGCAATCCCTCCCCCAGGCGAACAATGCGCGCAAACGAATCGATAATCTTCCATCCAATAAGATTTGGACGCCTACGAAGAAAACTTTTTTTTAACGTTGCAACATTAACACTGGCCACCAAAAGGCGACATGAGTTTGTGCCCAAATCGATTGCTGCCAAAATGGGGTGATGTGCCTCGCAATGCCCCATCGTGCGCGCAGCATTCTGTGCAACAGTGTTTTCGGGGGATGAGACGACAAGATTTCCAACCAAGTATATGCACCAAGGGCGTATTAAACCAAAAATGTGTTAAAATTATTACAGTTAGTTTGTTAGTTTTTGTTTTTAGATAAATCCACTTTCTTCACTCTACAAAAAATAGGCAGAATATGGTAGATCTAACTTTGTCTTGAGCAAAAGATTTTCCGTGCCCTCAAGATGACTATGATTGCAATACAAAATCTTGGGGGATAGTTTAGCGGTAGAACTCTCGGCTCTGGACCGAGAAACCCTGGTTCGAATCCAGGTCCCCCAGCCAAACAAGAGTTTTTCTTTTTGACCGCATCATCATCTATGGCTTTTACTGTATTTGGATATATTGATTGCCTGTTACCCTTAAAACGTTTCGCAGATTCATTATTAATTTTGACTGGAATTCCATTTTGTTTATCATATTTTTTGACAAAACGAATGATTGCACTTAACATTTCAACCCCTCCCCTATGGAGATCTTTCCACAACAAGGCAACTCCAACTGCCGGGGGCATTGCTTTTATTGCATCCTTTTATGTAACACTGATGATCGCGCTGCATAGCCCGTTTCTGTTGGAGCCTAGAAATATTTTTCAAAGCTTTGTAACGCCGCCCCCTTTGCTGGGACACATTGCCCTGTACTTTGTAGCATCATTTATATTAGCGGTTGTCAGCTTCAAAGATGATTGCACGCCGCTGTCTTATCGTGTTCGTTTATCAGCACAATTAATTTGCGTCTTATTCCTCATCCAGCGGGGCATGGTTATTCAATTTCCTGCGTTTGAGCCATCACCCTGGATTGCCATGGCGGTCACTACATTCACGTTAATCGCCCTAATTAACAGCACGAATTTTATTGATGGATTGAATGGGCTGCTTGCCGGATCCTATTTAATTGCGATTATTTTTGCCTTTTTTATTATCATTTCCCCCAAGGGACAAGTTCCAAGCCTAGCGCTTTTTGTTTTATACGGGACTTTGTTTGCTTCGGTTTTTGGATTTTTAATTTTTAACTTTCCCAAGGCGCAGATATTCATGGGGGATGTCGGCAGCACATTTTTGGGCCTCAGTCTGGGGTTCCTAGCGCTTATCGCCCAAGATTATTATTCATTCCCAACCGACACCGCCTTTGTGAACAAGGGGTTTATTTTTACACTCACCCCCATGAGTTTTCTGTGGTTTGATGTGGGGTCGACCCTGATCCGTCGTATTTTTGGCAGAAAGAAATTAACCGAGGCACATCGCGACCACATGTTCCATATCCTGCATGATTCCGGGTATTCCCACACAGCGGTCAGCAGTCTGTATTTTTGTTCGGTGATAATAATGGGAACGTTGACCCTGCTTACTCACTGGGGGCACCTATCATTTATGGAATTCTTTTTGGTTTATGGTGTTTTGCAAGCTGGTTTTTGTGCGTGGGTTATGCCCGCTCGTCCAAAATTGGTCTGACCAGGGCCTTTCCATCGGCAAAGTGAAGTGCGATTGTTTGGCTGGCTGCGGCCTTGACATCTGCCGCGCTTGTGATCACGCCGCCATCGAATGATGCCCAACAAAATCCCCGCTCCAAAACACGTTCGTAAGAATTCTGCGCAAGACGAAGGCTTTGCCATTTCAAAAGATCGGCTTTCTTTTCAAAAAAACGTCCCTGATGATCGGCCAGCTTTTCTGTCATACGATCTAAAAAAATATGCGCATTATCTAATTGCTGTTGGGGGGATCGAAAGCGGATAATAATGTGCGTCAGTCTGTTTTCCTTGTTTTGCAAAACGCCAATTCCGGCACCCGACAACCGTTCTGTCCAGTCATCTAAACGAAGCAATGCCGTTTCCAGCACATGTTCCGGGGCCGGCAATCCACGCCCCAGCCCGACCAAATGAATGGCATGACTGTGGAGCATCCGGCTCACTAACGCCGACACACGATCCGCCAGGGACCGAATCGCATCCAAAACTTGCGACAAAACGGGCGTTGCCAATTCAGCCGCCGCCGTTGGTGTTGGGGCGCGCCGGTCCGATGCATAATCAATCAACGTCGTGTCTGTTTCATGGCCAATTGCTGAAATCACAGGGATCGCACTGTTGGCTGTGGCGCGCACGACGTTTTCTTCGTTAAAGGTCCATAAATCTTCGATACTGCCACCACCACGTGCCACGATCAGCAAATCAGGCCGTTGATCCAGGGGCAGGGCGTTCATTCCATTAATGGCTGTGGTGACCTGGTCAGCGGCCCCTGGACCCTGCACAAGGACCGGCCACAACAGGACCGAACACGGGTAACGATCCTGCAACCGATGAAGAATATCCTGGATCACAGCGCCCGTCGGGGATGTCACAATACCAATCCGCTTTGGAAACGGGGGGAGTGGTTTTTTGTCCTTGAACAGCCCCTCGGCCTCCAGCCGGATCTTGCGATCCTCCAAAAGCTTTAGCAACGCACCTTGACCTGCAGCCTTTGCATCGTCAATCACCAGCTGATATTTGGATCGCCCCGCATAAATCGTCAGACGCCCATGAGCAATGATTTCTAGCCCTTCTTCCAATGCAATGGATAATTTTGTCCCGCGCCAACACACCGCATCAATGACTGAATTCTGATCCTTGAGTGACAGATAATAATGCCCAGATGTGTGACGTTTGAGGCCAGATATTTCCCCCCGCACATGGATGCTGGAAAACGTTCCCTCTACCACGCGTTTAAGGGACAGTGATAGTTCACTGACCGACAGAATTGCGGATGATGCTTGCGTTTGTTCGGGGACAAGAAAAAGGGGATCGGATATTTTCATAAATTGAAACTATCATACCTGCATACGAAAAGCAGGGATTTTTTACCCTAAGACACCAATCGATCCAATGCCTCGTTCAACATAACAAAATTCACCTTGTTTTCCCCGAACAAACCTACCCACGGGGCCTCGTTATACTGATATATCCAGGCATGGATCATCGACTGCGAAACGTGCCTGGAATCAGCAACACGCTTGGCCTGAAGCAGGGCATTTTCAAGGGTGATATAAGGATCAATTCCGCTAGCACCGGTTGTTTTATCAAATTCGTTTGGGCGGCCGTGAAAATAAATCAGTTTCTCGAATTTTTGTCCCAGCAATTCAGACCCCAAAACCTTGTCACCCTTCATCAGTAAACTACCGTTGGCCTGATGATGAAACAAAAACTGCCCAGCACCAGCCAGAATCGCAGGATAGATACCCCCAAGAATGACCGTCATAATGATCAAAAATCGTATCGACGTAAAAAGATCCTTGAGTATATTCATTCCAACGCCCCTCACCACTGTATTTGGAGGATCAAGTCAATTAATTTGATCCCCATGAACGGGGTTATAATTCCCCCAAGCCCATAAATTAAAAAATTACGCCTTAGGATATCAGATGCATGGCTAGCCTTAAATTTGACACCCCTCAAGGCTAACGGTAATAAAGCAATCAGAATCAGGGCGTTGAAAATAATAGCCGACAAAATGGCTGATTCTGGTGTTTTTAAATGCATAATATTGAGCCTGTTTAGGGGTGGATAAATGCCCCCAAACAACGACGGAAGGATGGCAAAATATTTGGCAACGTCATTCGCAATGCTAAATGTTGTAAGAGCCCCCCGCGTCATTAACATCTGCTTGCCAACCCCAACAATATCCATAATTTTTGTGGGGTCAGAATCCAAATCGACCATATTGCCGGCTTCTTTTGCGGCCTGAGTCCCCGTGTTCATGGCAACACCAACGTCAGCCTGAGCCAAAGCCGGCGCATCGTTCGTGCCATCCCCACACATAGAAACCATGTGTCCTGTTTGTTGATATTGAATCAAATAACTCAGCTTTTGTTCCGGGGTCGCCTGGGGGATGGTGTCGTCAATGCCGGCTTCTGCCGCAATGGCGCGCGCCGTTATGGGGTTGTCCCCCGTGATCATGCAGGTTCGAATCCCCATTCGTCGTAACTGGGTCACGCGATGTTTAAACCCGGGCTTGATTTGATCCTTAAGATGTATAACGCCCATCAAAACACCATTTTTCGCCAAGCCCAATGGTGTGCCACCCTGTTCGGCTATGGCCGTGCTAGCCAGACAATATTCTGCGGGGGGTTGGTAATCTTCATTCCCGCTTTGGGCCCGAACAAAATCAAGAATGCTGTCTTCGGCTCCCTTGCGAATCTCCGTGCACTCATTTTTGACGCCGCTTGTCCGCGTTGTTGCAGTAAAGGGGATAAAATCCCACGCGTTGTGTTCCCATGCAACAATATCATCCGCCGGGATCCACTTGTATTTCTGTTTGGCCAACTGAATGATGGAACGACCCTCTGCCGTTTCGTCCTGGTAAGAGGCGATAGAGGCAGCCTCTACAAAGTCCGCCAATTGAATACCAAGCAAGGGAATAAATTCAACAGCGCATCGGTTACCAACCGTGACGGTTCCTGTTTTGTCGAACAGCATGATATCGATATCCCCGGCCGCCTCGACAGCACGACCGCTTTTTGCCAGAACATTAAGGGCAAGCAACCGGTTCATGCCAGCAATGCCAATCGCCGATAACAATCCCCCAATCGTTGTTGGGATCAACGTCACCAAAAGGGCGATCAAGGTCGTAAGATCAAGTTGATGCCCCAAAAATAACGAAAAAGCAGGCAGCGTAAATACAACAATCAGGAAAATCGCTGTCATGGCCAACAGCAAATAGTTTAAAGCAATTTCGTTGGGGGTCAGATGACGTTCGGCCCCCTCGACCAGGGCGATCATTTTATCAATCACGGTGGAACCACGCGCAGCCGTAATACGAACGGTGATTTGATCAGACAGAACTAATGTTCCGCCGGTAACAGCGGACCGATCCCCACCGCTTTCGCGAATGGCTGGCGCTGATTCACCCGTAATGGACGATTCATCGATGGCGGCAATGCCCTTAATAATCTCCCCATCGCTTGGAATGATTTCCCCCTGGTTGACGATCACGATATCCCCAACAACCAACGCGTCACAACCGACACGCGAAATTGATCCATCGGATTCCAATCGGTTAGCCCACAAGTCTTTCTGGTTCTTTTTAAGGAAACTAGCCTGGGCCCGACCTCGCCCCTCGGCTATGGCTTCGCAAAAAACAGCCATAAGAACTGTCAGCCACAACCAGACACTAATCCTTAGGCTAAAGCAAGACTGCGGCGATAGGGATCCATGCTGATAATGGTCGAATGCAACCTGTCCGCTCGTAATGATCGCACCCAGCCAAACCAAAAAAATAATGGGGTTCGTTCGAACCAAGCTCAACGGATTCATTTTACCAATCGAATATAAAAGCGCCTTTCCAACAATAGGGGCAAAATTCACCATTGATTGATTCACGGTTAAGGGGGCAGGTTTCATTTCTTTCATGACAATACCTCGGTAATGCAGGTCAGGCAAAAGACGGGAAAATAAACCAAACCGCTGGTAATTAAAATGACACCGATTAACAAACACGCAAACAAAAGACCGTGAACAGGGAATGTGCCATTTGTTTTGTGAGCCTTTAGTTTCACAGAAAAGGAACCCGCTATGGCCAAAATTCCATACATGATGATATAGCGGCTGATAAACATCGCAGCCGACGTCATGTTGAGGAAAAATGGAGTGGACACCGCGTCAAAAGACCCCAAGCTACTGCCATTATGAGTCACCGTCGATATAAATGTGTACAGGATTTTAGAAAGCATATGGGGTTCATTGCCAAGCCCGCCATAAAGGCAGGACAACGCCGTAAAGGATAAAATCAAAAACGGCTGTATCAATATAATCAATACGATGTATTTAATTTCTTGGCTTTCAATCTTTTTACCAAGGTATTCCGGCGTTCTGCCAACCATCAAGCCGGCCAAAAAAACAGTCAAAAGAACATAAACCATCAATTGGTAAAAACCAAATCCAACACCCCCAAAATCAATGCTGCCCAGCGCCATTTTGAAAAATAATAAACATTGAATCCCTGGATTGAGTGCGGATAAATCTGTGTTGTTAGCGCCACACCCCGAGCTTGTTGTCAAAAGGCTATAGAATGCGCTACCAAAAACACCGAATCGATTTTCCAGTCCATTTTGACCATAAGGAAAAAACTTTACCGCTAAAACGCCCAGAATCAATGTCATGAACAATAAAAAAAGCAGACTCAAAAGCAACGTGAATGAATGCCGACGATCATTAATTTTACGCCCAAAAACATCGATAAGCCCCGCCGATATGACAAACATGCCAACCATTTGCAGAAAGTTCGTAATGTTGGATGGATTTTCAAACGGATGGGCGGAATTCGCACCAAAGTAACCACCCCCATTGGTTCCCAAAATTTTAATGGCTTCTTGGCTGGCAATTGGCCCTGTAATCAGGTTTCCTGCTTGCCCCTCTAGTGATGTATAGGCCGTCAAAATCTTGAACGTTTGCGGAACGCCAAGGCCAATAAAAATCAGCCCATAAAGAAGACAAAGCGGCAAAAAAACCCACAAAGTCAGCCGAATGGCATCAACCCAAAAGTTGCCAAAATGTTTCGCATGATAGCGCGTTAGCTCCTCGTAATTTGGATGCTTGCGATCATAAATGATTTGTTGATTTGTTTTAAAGGATCGCATCAATGCAATTGCAATTGTAAGGCCAGTAATTGCGCTAATAAAATTTTGAACTGTCAGCCCCATCATTTGAACAAAGGGACTTATAGACGTTTCGGGGGTGTATGTTTGCCAATCAGCATTTGTCGCAAAGCTGATCGATGTATTGATGGCCTGAAGCCAGGGTACGGCCGTAAACCCCTGTGGATTCATGGGCATATAATATTGCACCCGCTGAAGCGCGATCACCCAAATAATCCCCACCAAATTCAGCACAATCGCAGCCCGAAAATAATCGTGCCATTTCTGATCTTGATGGGAATGCACACCGATCCTAGGGTAAATACGGTCCGAAAGGGGGTCCAGAATAAAATCCAGGTTCGTCGGCAAACGCTGAAGAACGCGACCAATATATTCCCCAACCATTAATGACAAAACAAGAATGGTCCCAAGGATAACAAAGATTTGCAAAAGTACAGGATAATAAAACGACATACCAACCCTAATCTTAATTGAGTGCTCTCTTTTAGAAAGAGCTAAGGTCAGTATGCCAGAAAAAGATTAATAAAGCCTTTACGCGCAGGCCTCTTTCAAAGAATGCGTTGCCTGATCCAATTCAACCTGGGTACAAAGGCCAAGCAGTAATGGGCTTTTTGGTTTTATGTTGGCACTGTTCCAATGGGTACGCCCCTTGATCGATTTGATCATTGGCTTTGTAGTCCCAAGCAACCTGCAAATCTGCAGTTCGGTCATGTCTGGATAATATTTCAACAACCATGCAATTGCATCGGGTCGGTCTTGTCGCTTGGACACCGGCGTATAGCGCCCGCGTTTTTTCCCAAGGACCGTGTCGGCATTAACAATTGGACGCATTTCCAGGTCAGCCGATGGATCTTGCTCGCACCGCTTTATTTCCTCCAGCGTTAACTGAGACGATGCCACAGGGTCCAACCCAACCAATCTTCCAGCGGATTCTTCGTTGGCTATGGCTTGTATTTCCAATATATGCAAACCACAAAAGTCCGCAATTTGACCAAAAGTCAGCGATGTATTTTCAATCAGCCAAACCGCTGTCGCTTTGGGCATTAAGGGTAGGGCCATGGTGATCTCCTCTGAAACTGGACTCTTGCATAAAAACTTGTGGATGTCTCTTCTCATTTCTCTCATAGGACGGAGAGTTTTTCAACCAAAACCAATGAATTGGGGTAATAAAACTTCCTGGGGTCATTTTTTACTTTTTGTTTTTAGCTTTTTTCTTTTGTATTTTTTTAACAGGAGCCACAGGAACCGGGGGGCTTTCAACCGTTTCTTCCACCAATGCGGGTTCCTCCGTCACGGTGTCCGGCTTTACTGCCACCGGGAGGGGATCTACCGCGGGCGCACAAATTAACTTTAGTTGGCAAATTTTGTTGCCATTCTTCAGAGTGACGTCCTTGAAACGCGAGAGTAGATCATGAACTACCTTCTTGGGTTTTTCTTGCAGGCTTTGATCGGGCATACTTTGCTCAACCAAGGCCGGCTCATCGGCAGTCCCAGAGCTCTGATCGACGAGTTGCTGTTCTACGGGTTGAATCTGTTTCTTACTCTGGCCTTTTTTTGATGTGACTCCTTTAGCAGGCTTGCGTGGCGCCTGCACAGGCTCTTGATTTTCTGGCTCCTGATTTGTAATTTCCGCACCCCCCTCATTTCCATTGCCTGATTCAGCTGAATGATCAGACACATCCGACGTTCCATCCTCTGTTGAGTTTTCCGCGGGGCTTTCCTTTGGGGCGCTCAGTGCAGCCTTACGAGAAACCACAGCCACTTCTTGTTTCAAATGTGTGTTTTCTTGTTCCAGGTCTGCAATCTTTGATTTTAGGGCATTAATATCGGGTGAACCAGATTTCTTCTTTTTATTAAGCTGACCCACCAGCCCACCAATTAAACCATTTTCCAACTGAGCCTTTGTTGCAGCCCACCCCGGCTGGATCATTCCGCAAAGAAAAAGAAAAAAAACAAACGACCGCATTTTTAACTCCACCATAACAATACTTCTTATCTTTCACTGTAAGATAAAAAGATTAATATTGTGTGAATTTTGCGGCCCCAATGTAATTAACGGAAAGCGAGGACCCCAGGGACCATGTTCGCTTAATGGGATGATAATCAATCCCCTTCAAATCAATAAACGAAACGCCAAAAGGTCGCAATAAATCAGCCAGCTCAGCCGGAGTAAAGAATTGATTCCAATCATGCGTTCCTTTTGGAACCCATTTCAGAATGTATTCCGCACCCATAATGGCTTTTAGGTACGATTGCCATGTTCGATTCAGCGTTGATAAAATCAACACTCCATCCTTTTTTAACAGGTCCACGCAGCGTGCAATAAATTCAGCCGGATTTTCCACGTGTTCAATGATTTCTAGGGCCAAAACAGCATCAAATTTTTCTGCCTGGACGTCTTCGATCGCACCACATCGATAATCAATAACAAGGCCGTGATCTTTGGCATGGGCCCAGGCAGTTGCTATGGCCTTTGGGCTGGTGTCAATACCGGTAACCGTTGCACCAAGACGGGCCAAGGGTTCGCACACCAATCCACCACCACACCCAATGTCGATTATTTTTAATCCGGCCAGTGATTGGCGCAAATGGCCCACGATGAACCGCAGTCGCACTGGATTGATTTTATGGAGAGGAGAAAACGGCCCGGATTCATCCCACCATTCAGGTGCGATTTGATCGAATTGGTATCCTTTTGGATTGACCGTTGATTTTTGCATTGTTCTTTTGGTTATTTTCTATTTATGATATCGGTTAATAATACCCCACATAAAAATTTTTAGCACAGTCAAATATGGCTCGTTACGTATTAAAATTCGGCGGTACATCCGTCGCCAATATCACCCGCCTAGAGCATGTCGCCAATATCATTAAAAATGAGGCGGAGAATGGTCACGAATTGGTCGTTGTTGTTTCCGCCATGGCCGGCATCACCAACCAATTAACCGATTATGCCCGGGCCCTTTGTCCGGATGAAATAACACCGGAACATGACGTTATTTTATCCTCTGGCGAGCAAGTAACGTGCGGACTGCTGGCTCTTTGTTTGCGGCGGCTGGGGTTTTATGCGCGTTCCTTTTTAGCGTGGCAAATTCCCATACTGACTGATTCTGCGCCAGCACATGCCCGAATCACCCATATCCCAACGAACGAGTTGGAATCTTTTATGAAAGCAGGGGGAATCCCGATTGTTGCTGGGTTCCAGGGCATCAACCCAGAAGGGCGCCTTACAACACTAGGCCGAGGAGGATCCGACACAACGGCGGTTGCGTTGGCTTCGGCATTGGGGGCAGATCGATGCGATATCTATACCGATGTTGATGGTGTTTATACAGCAGACCCAAGGTTAGTTCCAGCAGCCCAAAAATTACCAACAATAACATATACAGAAATGTTTGAAATGGCGGCCCAAGGGGCAAAAGTTTTACAAACACGTTCTGTGGAATTGGCCATGAAGAACAACGTCAATGTTCGTGTATTATCCAGCTTTATGAATTCGTCCGGCACAAAAGTGGTCAACGAACGGGGAATCATGGAAAACACCCCTGTTTGTGGCGTTGTTCATAGCGAAAATGAAGTCAAAATAACACTCACAAGCATGCCAGACGAAGTCGGTATCGCGGCAACACTGTTTGGAACCCTAGCTCAATACCGTATCAACGTTGATATGTTGGTACAAAATTATTCCTTGGATGGACGAACAGATTTAACATTCACCCTTCCAAGGGATGATCTCGATCGAAGCCTGATCGTTTTTCAAGACCTCAAAACCAAGATTGGGTTTTCAGATATTATTGCGGACAGGGATATTGTTAAAATTTCTGTGATCGGGGTTGGAATGAAAAGCAACCTGGAAATCGCCAGCACCCTGTTTAAAACACTTGCGGAAAAAAACATTAACACACAACTGATTTCAACGTCGGAAATCAAAATCAGTGTTGTAATTGGCAGTGAACATACATCCCTTGCGATGCGCGCCCTCCATTCCGCCTTTAACCTGGACGAGGGGGATGATATCCAATCATGAGCCCGCTTAAATACTCCCCATCGAAAGAACACCCGGACTGGCTATCTGTTCCATCCATTTTCGAGGGGGTTAGTTTAAGCAAAGGTGTTGGGATGGGGTATGCGTTTTTCCATTCAGCGAATCCTTCCCCCGATCAAACAAGCGTGGATCTTTCGTTAAAGCAAGAGCTTTCCCACGAAGATGAAAAAACAAAACTCGACCAGGCTTTCGATGCCCTACAAAAGGAAATTAACGGTCTTCTTCTGGTTAATTTTCACAACTCTCAATCAGAACCAAAAAAAATCCTGGAAGCCTATCAATTGCTGGTCAACGACCAGGGGTGGAAAAGACGGCTTTTCAAGGAAATCGACCACGGTAAATCAGCAACCCAAGCCGTTGATCGTGTCCTAGACACCTTAAAAAAACAATTCTCCGATGATCCATTTTGGCAAGAACGTCTGTTTGATTTGGATGACATCAGTCAACGATTATTGATTTACCTGAAACAAGAAAAATATGCCCAAAACACAGATCCATCCATTCCGATCATCGTCATCGCCCAAAATTTAGGCCCTGCTGCGTTATTAAAATATCATCAAAGGAACCTAAAAGGCGTGGTTTTGGCTGAAACCGGCCGCACATCACATTCAGCAATCATTGCTCGTTCCTTGGGCATTCCTGTCGTGGGGGGAATTGATGCGATTTCTAGCAAGATTCATTCAACTGATTCCATCCTTGTTAATGGAGACATCGGTCGTGTTTATATTCGGCCTGCCGAAAACATTATTCGGGCTTTGGATAAAAAGAAAGCTAGGCACATACCTAACGGAGCAAACTCATCCCCGGGGTCATCAACAACGCTAGATGGTATACAAATAGAGCTTCATTTAAATGCTAATCTATCGGAGGATCTGAGGCATCTTGATGATGGAATTGCACAAGGCGTTGGCTTGTACCGTACCGAAATTCCATTCATGCTGTCTGATGGCATACCAAGTGTCGAGACACAAACACGTTTTTATCAGCAAACATTAGACCTTGCGGGGACAAAGCCCGTTGTTTTTCGAACGCTCGATGTCGGCGAAGGCAAAAGATCGATACTCGCACAATCAAACAAAACGAATAAAAGTCCATCAAAAAATTGGCGCGGTTGGCGAGATATTCGGTTGACGCTTGACCGCCCCATGATCATGCGACAGCAATTGCGCGCCCTGATACGGGCCCGGTGCCAAAGCCAACACCCAGAAGACCCGCTTTATCTGATGGTCCCAATGATCGCTGATCTTGCAGAATTTATGGCTGTACGACATTTGGTGGCGCTAGAGACGAAACGGGAACAAAAACTGGGAAATCCCGTGCCAGAATCCATCAAGGTCGGCGCCATGATAGAGGTCCCAGCCCTTGTTTATCAATTGTCATCATTAGTTAAAGTTGTTGATTTTCTGTCTATCGGAAGCAACGATTTGTTTCAATTTTTTTATGCTATTGAGCGCGAAAATACCGATCTTTCGCGTCGTTTTGATGTTTTGTCACCGTCGTTTCTTTTGTTTATCAAAAGCATTCAGGATCAGGTTTCCCCGTATCAGATCCCCTTGAGTATGTGCGGTGAAATGGCGAGCCATCCCCTGGAAGCGATGGCCGTTTTAGGGCTGGGGTTACGACGATTATCGGTCACACCGGGTTCCCTTGAATCCGTGCAAGCGATGATTCGTTCCCTGAATGTGCAAAAGTTTATGCCCTATCTTTTGTCCATCTGTCAGCAAACACCCTCTGATTTCATAAACAGACCCTTTGGTTTAGCCAGCAGCATTCGTCAAAAATTGGGTATTTTTGCCATGGACCATGGTATTATTGTCTAATTTCTTATATCATTTTCAAAAAGGATTAGAGGCAGTTCAACAAATTTGCATTTATTACATAAATACAAATTCATTCTATTTACTATTTTAATTTAATCTCAAAGAATACCCCCGTCCTCCCGTGGCTTGACCACGGGATCCATGTATTCTGTTATAGATCCCGCGATCAAGTCGCGGGAGGACGGGGGATCATTTCTTATGATCAAATAAACAACCGAACTATCATCGAGCATAAGTTTGTTGAACTACTTCTTAGTGAGTTTCATTGAAGTCAAAATATGCAACAATTACTGAACTTTGTAGCTTACTTTAGTGTTACCATTACGCCCCTGAATCTTTCTTATGTTAACAGACCCTAATTCGGATATATTTTTCAGGTGAGTGCCTCCGCAAGGAACAGGCTCAAATCCATCCATAGTAACAACGCGTTCTGTCTTGCCGGACGGGATTTGGAGCGGACTTTCGATGCAGAATTTTGATGGTTCTTGCGAGCTGATTACACTACAGATCACATTAACATTGGATGCTATCGCCTGATTTATTAAAAGATTTGCCCGCTCTATTAGATCGGCGCTAGACATGGATTTCAACTGCCCCTCAAATTCCACATAGGGTCCTTCCTGAAAATGAAACCCCTTGAACGCGATTAGTTCGGGAGCAAGACTTTCAACAATGCTTCCCAAAAGATGTCCGGCTGTATGCGCCTTTGCATTTAATATACGTCTTTCAGGATCGATCTTTGATAGCACTAATGATCCTTTTTCGATGGCCGAAATATTTTCTTGTATGTAGTGTTTTACCAATCCATCAAAAAAGGAGACAAAATTCACTGTATAAGTCTTGTTGTGAATTGTTATCAAACCAGTGTCTGATGGTTGTCCGCCGCCCTGTGGGTAAAACACCGTTTCATCAAAGACTAAAAAGCTTCCTCTGTTTGGATCCTCTCCCCTGCCAACAACTCTGCTCACGCCCTCAAACTGATAAGTATTAGAAAGATACGATAGAACCGTGGGAAGAATTTCAAAAAGTTGATCAAATTTACACATATCAACGGCCGTTTCCTATGTTGGCATGCCTTCCAATAGGCATGATCATTTGGTGCATTATCTATACTTTTTCAACCGTCAAAACATTGCCCTGGATAGATTGAATATGGACCTGGGTCCCAACAGCCATATCGGGGCCGTGAATACGCCACCGGGTGTCGTCAATGGTTACGTATCCATGGCCATTAACGATGGGTTCGTTTAACGTTAAGACATGTCCAAGCACGTTATGTCCACGCTGATTTAGCCGGGTGGCAACAACCACATCGGCCTTGTGATGCCAAAGCTTACGCCCACCCCATGTCATCAAGGGGGCCAGAATCGCCAATGAAATACACTGGACCAGCACCGATAAAGGAAAGGCCCAAGACAAAAAAGAAACCACCAAACAGGAAAGCCCGATCCACAAGAAAAAAGCCCCAGGGGCAAGCAATTCTAAACACAACAGGGCCATCCCCCCTGCCAGCCAATATCCAGACAACGACCAGGCCATCAATGTGGCGTAAAATGACATCCAATCCATTTAGTGATCCTTTCTATACAGAGGAAGGTACGGTTGGTCTTTGCGTGGGTCGTCCCTTGATTTCCGGATGCCGTGCATCCGCAGATTGATCGTCATGTGCATCTTTCGCAAATGCTTCCTTGGCCAGCTCGGCAACGCCTGCGATAGAACTAAGCAGGCCGCTGGTTTCCATTGGCATCAAGATCACTTTTTGATTGGGGGCCTTTGCTAATGCATGAAATGCCTCTACATATTTTTGGGCCACGAAGTAATTCAGAGCCTGCGAGCTTCCCTGGGCAACAGCCTGCGATACTTCTATGGTTGCGCGTGCCTCTGCCATCGCCAAGCGTTCCCTGGCTTGACCATCCAAATGAGCAGCATCCTTGCGTCCTTCGGCCTCTAGAACCATGGCCTGCTGAAGGCCCTCTGCTTTCAAAATATTCGCCTGACGTGACCCTTCAGCAGCCAAAATGGCTGATTGTCTTTCACCTTCAGCCTCCAAAATAAGGGCACGTTTTTCACGTTCCGCCTTCATCTGACGCGCCATGGAATCGACCAGATCGCGTGGTGGCTTGATATCCAAAATTTCAATACGGGTTACTTTTGTGCCCCATGGATTAGTTGCTTCGTCCACAACCATCAAAAGGCGGGCGTTTATTTTCTCGCGGTGAGACAACAACTCATCCAAATCCATAGATCCCATAACAGTACGAATGTTTGTCATGGTCAGATTCATAATTGCATTCTTCAGGCTCGAGACTTCATAAGCAGATTGCGCCGCATCCAAAATTTGATAAAAGATAATACCATCGACGGTAACAACGGCATTATCTTTTGTAATAACATCTTGCGATGGGACCGCCATGACCTGTTCCATCATATTGACCTTTGCCCCAATACGATCAATAAAGGGCATAATAATATGGAGGCCAGGCTTTAACGTTTCCGTATAGCGACCAAAACGTTCCACCGTATATTCAAATCCTTGCGAGACAATTTGAACGGATTGAAACACGAATAAAATTCCAATTATAACAACTGTAATAGCAATAATTTCCATGATTCAATCCGTTCTTTTAAATGATCTTTCTGGCAGTATGCACCACTTTCACACTAAACGAAATCACCAAACATAGTGGTATCGATAGAATGTTTCTTGGCACCAACTTTGTCAAAATGATCCCCTATCCACTCAGAGGCTGATTTGCGTCCCTCCTCGAACAACATCATCAAAAATTCCCAATCGGTGTTGAGGGCACTGCTTAAGTTAAGCCCCTTGAAAGAATCTTCATTCTTTATCAGATGCATATTAACCCTTTTCATGGCCCCTTCTTTGATAACGCCATCATCGATTAGTTTTGTGATAAAATAGATGGCCCGCATTTCATGAACCAAACACCCGTTATACGTAATTTCCTTTAATCGATTATCAATCTCTTGTTGCGTTTGGGGTAATTTATCGCAATACGTTTTTCTCAATTGAACAAGGATAATATCCTCACAATCGCAATTATTAATTAATGGGTAAATCGCGGGGTTTGCAATATATCCACCGTCCCAATAATATTCATTGTCGATTTTTACAGATTGAAATATAAACGGCAAACAGGCAGACGCCATCAGAACCTCTGGCGAAAATTCATCATTGGAAAATACCCTAATTTTCCCTGATTTGACATGCGTTGTTCCCAGAAATATTTTTCGGTCCTTACTGTTGCGAATAGCCTTGAAATCAAAAAAATCTTTCAAGAATTCACCGAATGGATTCTTGTTGTCTGGATTCAATTGATAGGGCGATAAATGAGTCTGAATATGAGACAATATTGGAAATAATGGGTGCTTGTCCAAATTAAAGGACTTTTCCTTTTGTGGCATAAATTTACCAAGTAACTGCTTGATTTGATCGTGGCCCTCAAAGGGATCTTTCATGTATGGCGAAGTCTTTTTGGAAAGCTGATATACAGACTGCCAATAATCCTTGAGCGTTATTCGTGCCAGTTCTGGCCCGCCCTTAATCAGACCCTGAACCAAAGCAGCAGCATTCATACCGCCCGCGCTGGTACCAGAAACACCAACAATGTCGAAACGACCATCCTCTAACAATCGATCGGCGACTCCCCACGCAAATGCGCCATGAGAACCACCACCTTGAAAAGCAAGGGCAACTTTTTTCTTCTGCACTGATAATCTCCATTCATACAGCTACGTATCCAGAACCCTTCGGGCCGGATCATCTTTTGGACTCCTATTGCTTATAATAAACAAAGATCCTTAATTATTCGTTAAAATTGGCCCGCATTTTTCCACTCTCTTGCTTAAAGCCATGGGCTTGGTGTACAAGAAGGAAGACAAGACAATTTCCTGCACCGTTGCGTTTTTGTAGAACAGGCCATGACTAGATTAAAAAATGAACACCTTATACGATTGGCCACCTATGGAGCCGTAGGCGTTGCATCCATTCTTGTCTGCATAAAGACATACGCCTGGTACGTCAGCGGGTCACTTAGCATACAGGCATCGCTGATTGATTCATCATTGGATGCCTGTGCATCGTTGGTCAATTTTTTTGCCCTAAGGCATGCCTTGCGCCCGGCCGATGCAGACCACCGTTTCGGCCATGGCAAAGCAGAATCCCTTTCCAGCCTTGGACAATCTGTGTTTATAGCGATTGCATCCATTTGGATTGCCAAAGAAGTCATTTATCGAACGGCTCATCCCGAGCCCTTTGTTTTTAATTCAACAACCTTGATTGTTATGGTTTTTGCCTCCTTTTTGACCTTGATGCTTATTCTGGGGCAACAATATGTTATCAAACGAACGGGTTCGCTTGGGATATCGGCAGATTCCCTGCACTACAAAACAGATTTTCTGACGGATCTAAGCGTCCTTGGAAGCTTTTTTATCTCAACCTATTTTGGATGGAGATGGTTCGACACCCTTGTCGGGGCCCTTATTGCTCTGTATATTTTTCATTCGTCATGGCGAATTGCAAAAGATGCTTTTGATGTTCTGATGGACAAAGAATTACCCCCCGATATTTTGGCGCGTATTACGGCCATCGTTTTGCAGAATCCCGAGGTACTAGGCGTCCATGATCTACGCACTCGCACATCGGGACAATATAAATTCATCCAACTGCATTTGGATTTAGACGAAGCACTTTCTTTTAAAGAAGCCCACAGAATTTCTGAAGACGTCATGAATGCCATTAATACTGAATTTCCTGATGCAGAAGTCCTTGTCCACCAAGATCCAATCCTAACAACGAAAGAGTAACCCCATGAGACCAGAAGCCCGCATACAAAGTGCCATTGATTTGTTGGATCGTATCCTTCAAGAATCAGAAGTTCCCGCTGACAGAATTGCCCAAGATTACTTTCGCCATAATCGATATATCGGCAGCCATGATCGAAATTCCGTTGGCGATCTAGTTTATCGGGTACTTAGAAACTACCCCCAATTGGCATGGCTTGATACCGATAGTAACGCCAGGCGGGCAGTTCTTTTGCACCTTTACCGACATGAAGATCATGATGTTGCCAAGCTTAAGGAAACTTTTTGTGGCGGCCAATACAATCCGTCGCCCCTTACGCCTGGGGAAATAAACCTCCTCCAACGATCATCCGAGGCGACCGACATGCCGCTTTGGGCTAGCCTCAGCATTCCCGAATGGCTTTGCTCGCATTTCGAAGATTCTTTTGGTGCGGATTCTTTCCAAAATGAAATCACCGCCCTCAATAATAAGGCGACCGTTGATTTACGAGTCAACAGCCTAAGAAATACACGTCAAATTGTTTTGGAATTGCTGCAGGCTGAAAACATACCGGCCATCCCAACACCATTTAGCCCCCTGGGCATTCGCTTGTTAACGCGCGTTCCTTTTGGGAATCACCCCTTGTGGAAAGATGGCACGCTCGAGGCTCAGGACGAAGGGTCACAGATGATTTCCCTGTTATGCGATGCAAAACCAGGCATGGTTGTTTTAGATTATTGCGCAGGGGCGGGCGGGAAAAGTCTGGCCATGGCGGCATCCATGAACAATAAGGGGCGCTTAGTTGCGACCGATATTTTTGATTGGCGCCTTAACCGGGCAAAGGAACGCTTTAAAAAGGCCGGCATAGACAATACAGAATGCCGTTTGCTGACCGAGGAGAAAGGCTGGCTAAAACGCCAACAAGGGAAATTCGATCGTGTTTTGGTGGATGTCCCCTGTTCTGGAACAGGAACCTGGCGTCGCAATCCAGATCTAAAGATCCGATTCCAAGAACAAGATCTTTTGGAAATTATCCAAAAACAACAGGAAATTATGACAGCGGCCGCCAAGATGGTCAAACTAGGGGGTCGATTGATTTATGCAACCTGTTCGCTTTTACGCAGTGAAAACCACCGACAGATCGAAACATTTATCAGTAATAATCCTGAGTTTTCGTTGATTCCGATTCAGGATGTTTGGCAGGAAGTTCTGGGGTCCGATTGCCCATCCGAGGGGCCCATGCTTCAGCTAACGCCAGCACAACATAATATGGACGGATTTTTTGTTGCGGTCATGAAAAAGACGGCGTAATAAAGATTATAGATTTTCCATCACCATCCGACCCAACATGAACGGATGGTGATGCCGCATGAGCCGCTAAATTTACGGATCCTCTCGTGGCCAGTCGACCAAGTGGGCGCCATAAATACTAAAACCACGGTCTTAGCAGGGACGGCTCCCGGGGATGTTAATTGGGCCAAGGGATTCAAATCAAATACGAACTCTGCAGCACCACTTTTAATACTATCACTCATTTGCCCTTGTTTGTGATTTATTTTTCGATCACACGTACATCGGATTCCATCAGAACGGCATCGAGCGCTTTTTTTATTCGATCAGTTAGATCTTGACTGTCGACTTCGGATCCAGGATAAGGAATGGGCGCCCCCGCAACGATGACTCCCCTTCCAAATGGCAGGGGCAAATGAAATGAATCCCAGGTGCCCAGAATTTTGCGTCGGCTTGTCGCGTAACTGACGGGAATAATATCAGCCTTTGCCAATCGGGAAAGGGTAACAATACCCGGGCTTACCTGGCGCGCCGGGCCACGTGGACCATCCGGGGTAATCCCAATGGGCGTTCCTTTTTTCAGGATTTTGACCAAACCCAGGGCCGCCTTTCCACCGCCCCGCGTTGTTGATCCCGCAACCGTATTAATGTGCAGATAATCCACAACCCTAGAAATCAACCGACCATCCCCGTGGGACGACAACAGCATCGTAAAGGGTTGTTTCCATTTCCAGGCACACGGCAGCATAAGCAATCGACCATGCCAAAAACATATGATCACGGGTTTTTGCGCCGCCACGTACGCATCAATATAATAATCGCCAATGAATTGCCACCGGTTGGTCGCATAAACAAAACGAATATATAAAAATCCAATGAACGCCAAACATCGCTGAACAAGGGGGTGTTTTAGGATTTTTTTACGGGTTTTTTTCATGGCTTAATTTTTTCCGCTACGCGGGTGGCTGGACTGATATGACTTCATCAAATAATCTTGGTTAATGTCTGTATAAATTTGCGTTGTCGACAGCGAAACATGCCCAAGAAGCTCCTGGATTGATCGCAGATCACCCGATGCCCCCATCAAATGAGACGCACAACTATGGCGCAGAGCATGCGGCGTGGCGGATTCCGGCAAACCCATTAAATTTCGATAGCGTCGCATTTGAACCTCTGCCACCGTGCTAGATAATCGTTTGCCCCGGGCTCCACAAAATAGGGGGGCAGTTTTTGTCGTTTGATCAAAAGGCATGATTTCAAGGTATGCAAACAGCTGTGTTTTAACAACGGACAAAAAGGGAACCTTTCTGAATTTCCCCCCTTTTCCTTCGATTGTTAAATACTCTTCGGCCCGAACATCGCAGCAATTCAGGGAAAGCGCCTCGCTGATCCTAAGGCCGGCACTATAAATCAACATGAACAGGGATTTATCACGCTGGCCAATCCACGGTGTTTTGGAAATACAACCGATAGTATCGACAAGGTCCAACGCCTGATCAACAGACAGCGGGCGGGGAAGCGTCTTTTGAAGCCGTGGAGGCTTAACGCCGAATATTGGGTGATCTTCTAGAATTTTTTGTTTTTGCAGGTAATGATAGAAATTTTTTACAGCTGACAGGCTTCGTGCCGTTGACCGCCGATTATAGGATTGATACTGCCGATCAGCAAGCCAAGCCCGAATATCCTGAAGCGTCAGGGATGTTGCGCGCGCCACGGTCAATTCTTCACCCAAGTAATTAGTGAAAAACAAAAGAAATTGCCGAATATCCTGTTGATAGGCCGCAAGCGTGTGACCGGAGGACAAGCATCCAGATCGCAAATATAATAACCAATCGTCTATTGTCGCATTCATTGGAGGGCCCCCACCACTTTCATCCTATGCCCATCCCCGATGATTTTCCGCAACAACATCCTCCCGTCACCCCGTGGCTTGACCACGGGGTCCATATGGATCCCGCGATCAAAGCCTGCCCTAGGACTTGATCCAGGGTCGCGGGAGGACGTGTGGGGGAAATGATTGGGAATGGGTGTAATTCTTCCTAAGTTTTAATAAAAAATTAACCATTCATGACCCATCCTAACACTAGGCAGAAATAACCGACTAAGGTTTGTCATGACTTTGTTCAACAATACACTTTCTACGTTAATGAACCAACGATTGACTTGGTTAAATGCTCAGTCAAAAGTTCTGACAACGAACATTGCGAACGCCGATAATCCGTCAGCAAAACGGGAGGAGCTTCGTTCGTTTCTAAAAATTTTAAGCAAAAGCCCATCGGTTATAAAATCAAACGGAATATCACTGACACGAGTCAAGAATTTTACGATCCAGGACAATGATCTTATTCATACAAATAAAGAGATTGCCAGGGAATTAGAAACGCTCGAGATGGCCAAAAATAACCTTGAACACGAAACGTTGATCAATGTTGTGCGTCAGTTTCACAAGATGTTTAAAGCGGCCATTGGCAAATCACAATAAAGAGGGACTGAACCCATGAACATGAATACTCTGTCCCCGCTAGCCAAAGCGATGCGTATTGCAACGGCCGGCATGCAAGCACAGGATCAACGCATTCTGATTATTTCGCAAAACCTGGCCAACGCGGGAGCAAAGGCAACCCCCGGGACAATGCCCTATCAACGTAAAACTATTAGCTTTCAAACAGTCCTTGATAAAAAACAAGGGGTTGAACTTCTAAAACTCAAAAAGATCGGCCGCGATACAAGCCCAATGAACAAAAGCTATAATCCCCATGACCCGGCCGCCAACAAGGATGGGTATGTTTTAGAATCCAACGTAAAACCCATGATAGAATTGGCTGACATGCGGGAAGCAAGCCGCAGTCACGAAGCCAACTTACGGGCGTTTGAAAAATCCCTGTCCATGTTTCAAAATACCATTAGCCTACTTAAGTAATAAACACCTAACCGCATCGTAAACGGCATCAACGGGGATATCGGCCATTGCCGACCCCCCAAAATCTTGCGCCTTAATAATATGGACTTGATTGCCATTCGGGGTTGACTTCAATGGATCCGTTGGCCCCCACAGGGAAATGGTGGGCTGGTCAGAGGCAGCCAAAATGTGCCCAACACCGCCATCGTTCGCCACATTAACATCCGCCAATTGCCCAAGGGCGATCGTCAAATAGGGCGAGCTTTTGTTGGCTACCTGCAAGGGAAAAACGGCTTGTGGGAAATGCTGCATAATTTCCGCCTGCCACTCAGGCTCCGCTGGCCCTAAAATAAACAGAGGTTGAACGCCATCTGATTCCAATTTTTTAGCAAGCATAATAAAACAGGCCAATGGCCAGCATTTAAAACGCCCCCCAGCCCCCGGGGCCAATAAAACAATTTTCTTTTTTCCATAATAATCAGCCAGCAATTCTTTAGCATAATCTTTCCATTCGGGCGGAACATCAACCGTATACGATGGTGATGGTTTTTTGCCGGTAGCAACGGTCAAAAGATCCAGTAGGCGCCCCACCAAAAGCAGCGGTTGTTTATACGGTTTTTGTGGCTTTTTATCAGACAGATTCCATTTAAAAGCCGCCGACACAAACAGATCATGCGGAATTTGTTTTAGCATTAAGGCTGGGATCGGCTTTCGTTCAGTATCAATAATGACATCGAATTTTTTATCTCCCAGCACCGATTTCCATGGTTTTTGCCAGATGTGGCTCCATTTCCCACCAAACCCCGTTTGATCAATAATCGTATGAAGATAGGGCGACACAAAAGGATGTAGCGCCGTTTTAAAAATGGTTTGATGCCGCCCCGAAAGCCACGTTATTTCGGCCCCCGGAAAACTTTCGGACAGGGCCCTAATAAAGGGCAGCTTCATCATGCCATCACCGATGAGCTCGCCATTGCTGAAAACAAGAATTGATTGCTTGGTGTGGGCCTGACTCATTTTATATGTGCAATTATGATGGCTAATGATTTGTTTGTAGCGCGCCTTTTGATTTATCTCAAGGGAATCTTTTTGGACATTCAACCCCTTAACGGTATATACTGCCATCCAGTATTTTCGTTTAGATTGAGCATGCATGACAAACATAGGTAACTATGAGTTTCTAGCAAAATTAAAAAGTTTGCCATTCATAGACGAAATATGGCTCTATGGGTCAAGGGCCAGGGGAGACCAAACCCCCCGTTCCGATATTGATCTGGCGATTCTCTGTCCAAAAGCAAATGCCATAAATTGGGGGCAAATTCTTGATGTTATCGACAATGCCGATACTCTGCTCAAAATTGATTGTATTCGCTTTGATGAGCTGTCTGTTGACGACAAGATAAGGCAGAATATAATAAGATTTAAAAAAGTCTTGTACAAAAAAGGGACAGACTGCATGGACAAAGAATTCTGGAAAGATTATTTTGATAGCCTGGGTGATGCGTTGGCGCGCCTAGGGGATGTCTTGAAGCATCCTGACCTGGAGGCCGTGGATTATTTGCAAGATGCCGCTATCCAGCGATTTGAATTTACGATCGAATTGTTTTGGAAGGTGTTAAAAAAATTTCTAGCGTACGAAAAAATTGATACCACAACCCCGCGCGATGTTTTAAAAAATGCGTTTCAGTATAATTTTATTGATGATGAGGATGTTTGGCTTTTGATGCTGGACGATCGCAATAAAACCTCTCATCTCTATAAACAAGAACAAGCAAAGCAAATATTCAAAAACATTCAATCCCATTATCCTGTTATGCAACGCACATATGATGCGTTAAAAAATCGGTTCTATACGTCCTAATTTATACTTTTTTCTTTTATAGTTGAGTACCTTCATCATGAACACCATTCGTAATTTTGCCATTATCGCCCATATTGACCACGGAAAATCAACGCTCGCCGATCGTTTGATTGAATTTTGTGGTGGCCTGGAATCTCGCGAGATGAAACAGCAGGTGCTGGATTCCATGGACATTGAACGCGAACGGGGCATTACGATCAAGGCCCAAACCGTTCGGTTGCAATACACGGCCAAGGATGGCCAAACATACACGTTGAACCTGATGGATACGCCCGGGCACGTGGACTTTGCATACGAAGTCAGCCGATCATTGGCGGCCTGCGAAGGATCGCTTTTGGTGGTGGATGCCAGCCAGGGGGTGGAGGCCCAAACCCTGGCCAACGTCTATCAGGCAATTGATAACAATCACGAAATTATCCCCATATTAAATAAAGTCGATTTACCAGCGGCCGACCCAGAACGCGTTAAAACTCAAATTGAGGATGTCATTGGATTGGACGCACAAAATGCGGTTCTTATTTCTGCCAAAACGGGAATTGGAATCCAAGATGTGTTAGAAGCCATCGTTCATCGTTTGCCGCCCCCCAAAGGCGGCGAGAGTTTGCCAGATGCACCCCTAAAAGCAATGCTGGTGGATAGCTGGTATGATTCATATCTAGGTGTGATGATTCTGGTCCGTGTCGTCGAAGGGACCCTAAAAGCCGGCATGAAAATCCGGATGATGAGCACAACAACAAGTTACGAAGTCGATCGCGTGGGATATTTTACCCCAAAACAAACGATCGTTGAAACATTATCACCCGGTGAGATCGGCTTTATTACCGCCAGCATCAAACACGTTGCCGATTGTAACGTTGGGGATACCATAACCGAAGAACGGCGCCCCACAACGACTCCGCTAGTTGGATTTAAACCATCCGTTCCTGTTGTGTTTTGTGGATTATTCCCAACCGATTCGGCCGAATTCGAACATTTGCGCGACAGCCTGGCAAAGCTCCGCCTTAATGATGCCAGCTTTCATTTTGAAACTGAAAGTTCGGCAGCGCTTGGGTACGGATTTCGGTGCGGTTTTTTAGGGTTGCTCCATTTAGAAATTATCCAAGAACGCCTAGAACGTGAATTTGATCTAGACCTAATCACAACGGCACCAAGCGTTGTTTATCGCCTGCATATGACCAACGGCACAACGCAAGAACTGCACAACCCAAGCGATATGCCCGATGTCGTAAAGATTGATCGAATGGAGGAACCTTGGATCCGGGCAACGATTTTAGTCCCCGACGAATACCTGGGGTCCATATTAACGCTGTGTAACGATCGCCGGGGGGAACAAATTGATTTAACCTATGCCGGGAATCGGGCGATGGTTGTTTATTTGCTTCCATTGAACGAGGTTGTCTTTGATTTTTATGACCGACTAAAATCCATCAGCCGCGGATATGCATCCTTTGATTATCAATTGGATTGCTATCGCGAGGGGGAGATGGCAAAAGTCAGCATCCTGGTGAATGCAGAGCCTGTTGATGCCCTGTCCATAATTGTTCACAAAAGTCGGGCAGAATCGCGCGGTCGTCTGTTGTGCGTTCGACTAAAAGATCTAATCCCGCGTCAATTGTTTAAGATCGCGATCCAAGCCGCCATTGGTGGAAAGGTCGTTGCCCGCGAAAGCATTTCGGCACTCAGAAAAGACGTATTGGCAAAATGTTATGGTGGGGATATTTCCCGCAAACGGAAATTGCTCGATAAACAAAAAGCTGGTAAAAAACGTATGCGACAATTTGGGAATGTGGAAATCCCCCAAAGCGCGTTTATTGCGGCCCTTAAAATGGGGGATGATTAATGAAAACTATTCACAAGGCTGCCGCACAAGTGATGCCACCCATCAACCAAAACAAAAAAGATGATCTTAAAGGGAAGGGCGATCATAACCGGTGGCAACATCATCATTCCCATAGACATCAAAATACTGGCCACAACCATATCAATGATTAAAAATGGGATAAAAATCAGAAAACCAATCTCAAACGCACGGCGTAATTCGCTGATAATAAACGCGGGGACCAAAATACGTAAGGGGGTTTCCTCTGCTTTTGGCGCGGTCTCTATTTTGGCAAGCTCCATAAAAAGACGGAGATCTTTCTCTCGAACATTTTTCAACATAAATGTCCGGACTGGTGCGGAACATCGTTCTAATGCTTCTTGTTCGGTGATTTTTTCTGCAATCAAGGGTGCGATACCCTCCTCATAAACTTTCTCAAAAGTTGGGCCCATAATAAAGGCTGTCAAAAACATCGCCAAGCTAATCAATACCATGTTCGGCGGTGATTGCTGAATCCCGATCGCATTGCGAACAAAAGAAAACACAACGATGATCCGGGTAAAAGATGTCACCATCATAACAATAGATGGGGCCAAGCTCAAAACAGTCAATAGCATGAACATCTGAATCATGCGCCCAACCATCGACCCCCCTGAATCACCAAGGTCAAGGCTAAATGTGTCAGCCGCCAGCGGATGGACCAGGACGCCAATCAGAACAATAAAAATCCAAAAATACCTAAGAATCATATACCGTCGCTTTGTGAGAAGGGGGCGGGGAGCAGGGAATGATCGTTTCTTTGTGGGCGCCAACCAAGACCATGTACGACATTTCATGGCACTGAACCAGGTGCAGTCTTGTTTTGTTGTCCAAATATACAGTTTCAACAATTTGCAAATTCTGTCCGCTCCGCCATTCGCGTGGTGCCCTTGATTGGATAAAACGCGCACCCATTGATAACAAGCCGATCAGGGCCAGCACCGCGACCAAGGAATAAATTGCCGTAAAAAACATTTTGCCCCCTATAAATTTAATGTCTTGCGTACGCTTTGATGGCCTTTATATGAGTTTTTCCAGCATCCATTTCGCGTTGCAGGGCTTCCAATCGTTCTTTTGTGTCCTCATAACGCACCTCGATTTCCGTTCGAAACTGCGTAAGTGTCGGCGACAACTGATCACGGGCAGGTTTGTCCATTTGATTAATCTGGTCCAAAATGCCCCTTAGATCCTCCTCGATCTCTGCGAATGACTGGTCGATATTTTGCATTGATCCATCGCCCTCAAAGCCATCTGACAAGGAAAGGATGGCATCCTTTATTGTTTCTAATTTTTTTGCAACATTTTCGGTCTGCATATGCACAATAAAACCCATTTTTATGCCGGTATTTTAGTATGAAGGTTCCCGAGCGAATTTAAAAGCTTGAATTTTAAGTGGATTTACCAGTAAATAGGATAAACAAACGTAACCAAATAAGGATGAGTACCAGTGCAAACTCAACGAACTTTCTCCATCATTAAGCCAGATGCGACACGGCGCAATCTTACAGGAAAAATTAACGAAAGAATAGAAGACGCAGGCCTTCGTATCATTGCCCAGAAACGCTTACAATTGACAAGGGCACAGGTTCAAGGTTTTTATGCCGTTCATGCAGAACGTTCATTTTTCAACGATCTTTGTGACTATATGATATCTGGTCCCGTTGTGGCCCAAGTCCTAGAAGGCGATAATGCCGTTGCGCACTATAGGGAAATTATGGGCGCAACGAATCCAGCAAACGCAGCAGAGGGTACGATACGTCGGGACTTTGCGGAATCGATTGAAGCAAACTCTGTCCACGGTTCAGATTCTGAGGAAAATGCTGCACATGAAATCACTTTCTTCTTTAGTAAACTCGAGATTGTTGGGTAACAACCTAACCCTTCCCAATGTTATTACAGGGGTGCGCCTTTTGGCTGCCCCTGTAGTTTTTTATCTCGTTGTAACCGGACTGAACAGAATGGCCTTTTGGGTGTTTCTGTTTGCCGGAGCAAGCGATTTCATGGATGGTTATATAGCCCGACTCTATAAGACAGAATCCCCGTTGGGTAAAATTTTAGACCCTATCGCGGACAAGGTTTTGTTGATTGGGGTTTGTGTGGCTTTATCTTTATCAAAAATAATGCCCTGGTGGCTTTCCGGCGTGATCATCGTGCGGGATCTGTTGATTGTTGGCGGTGTATTTGTGGCGTGGCTTTTCAATCTAACCCTAATCTTGCGTCCCCATTTAATCGGCAAACTCAATACGGTACTGCAAATCACGCTGTGTCTTTTGTTGCTAGGGCGTGATTTTCTTCCTTGGATTACTACATTCGAAGATTATCTGGAAATTTTTGTCTATTGCACCCTCTCAACAACCGTTCTGTCAGGAATGATTTATGCCCGGATTTTTTACCAAAGCTATCAGTCACGATAATTTCTATCGATTGCTTGTGGTGGGGATTTTAGGATCCATTGCCACCATTCATATCCTGCAAGCTCTGAACGGTGTTTTACCGCCATTTATTGTCAGCTGCATCTTGGCCTATTTATTAAATGGGTTGGTGGAAAAATTAGAAAGACTGAAATTTACACGGGGACTTGCTGCGGCTTTTATTATCATCACCTTTCTTGTTTTTATTAGCGTTATGATTTTTGTAGCCCTTCCTTACTTGCAACGGGAATTGGTTGTTCTTGCAGAAAACTTACCTCAATTTGTATCTGCCTTTTTAAATTCCCTCTCTCCTGTTTTAGAGCGTGTATCCACCAAGATGGGAAACGTTGATCCCGCATTAATCAAGGAACACATTAATCATTATCTTGGTGATATATTCCAATGGGGATTGCAAATCTTTATTAACGTATTGACCAGTAGTTTTGCGATTGCCAACCTGATTTCATTAACCATTCTTACGCCAATCATCACATTTTATTTATTAAAAGATTGGCCCTATTTAATCAAACAAATTACAATTTTGCTGCCTAAACAATACGCAACAACGATCTGTCAAACCGTACAAAACGTTGATAAAGCGCTTATAGCCTTTCTTAAGGGACAGATAGCGGTTTCCCTGGCGCTTATGATCTTGTATATGATTGCCCTTTGGTTGGTTGGACTACATCAGGCTGTTTTTGTGGGATTACTCATGGGGATTTTATCCTTTATCCCATTGATTGGGCTACTCATTGGGTATGTTGTTTGTATGGGAATTGCCTTTTCACAGTTTTCGGATTGGACCTCTATAGCGTGCGTGGCGTCTGTTTATTTCATTGTTCCGTTGATTGATGCAAATTTTTTGACACCTAATTTCATCGGTGGAAAGATCGGATTGCATCCAGTTTGGATCTTGTTTGCCCTGTTGGCCGGCGGTAATTTATTTGGTTTTGCCGGGGCTTTGTTTGCGCTGCCTATGGCTGCAATTGCCAGTGTTTTGGTGCGATCAATTCGCGAACATTGCGTCGTCCAGGATACATGAACGTGAAAAGAAACCAGAATCCAAAACAGCGTAACATTATCCTACTGGTCGCCCTTTTATCACTCAGCCTACTTTTTTATGCCTTGGCTTTTATTAAAGTGCGCGGTCTCGGTTGAGGGGGCGTTGAAAAAAAATGATAAAAACCTTGCTATTATTTTGGCAGCAGCAAGCTTTGTCATGCTTGGAATGGCTTATGCATCCGTTCCGCTTTACATGCTATTCTGCCAAAAGACAGGGTTTGGTGGCACAACACAAATGGCCAAAGCCCCATCCCAGCAAATAATCGAGGACAGAGAAGTCACCGTTCAGTTCGTTGCAAACACACACCGGGATTTGCCCTGGCTTTTCAAGCCACTACAATCACAGACAAAGATTAAAGTTGGCGAAAATACCATGGCTTTTTATCTGGCAGAAAACCAGTCAGAACGTCCCATCATCGGGATGGCTACCTATAATGTTGCACCCGATAAAGCTGCTATTTATTTCAGCAAGGTTCAGTGCTTTTGTTTTGATGAACAAAAACTTGAGCCCCATCAATCCATGGAAATGCCAGTTTTATTTTTCCTTGATCCTGAGTTTGCCAAAGATCCCGATTTAAAAGATGTAAAAGTTATAACGCTATCATATACATTTTTTGAATTTAAGAAGTGAACATAGTGAAAATGGTATAGGTTCAAACCCATACCATTCCATAATCCGACTATATTTTATTTTGCTCAACTGTCAGTGTTTTCAACGCTGTGAATACATGAGGATCCTGATGATCTTGTGCTTTCAGGCCCTGAATGGTGGTGATTAAGTTAGCAATCGCCGGGGTATTAATCTGGTTGTTCTGAAGCGATGCCACAACCGCATCGGCTGACAAAGCAACGGCAACCGCAGATTGAACCGCACTTGCATCCTTTGGATCCAATGCTTCAATAAGTGGCTGCAGCGTGTGAGTCACCTGAATCCCGATTTGCAGACCTTTATCGAGGCCAGTCAGAACAATCTGAGCATTCTCCCTTGTGAATGTTTGAGTCATGCAACCCGTAAAGCTTTTCCAGCATCCACTTCCTGCTTCCTCATTAACGGCCGCAGTTGCCGCATTGACTTGACCGACAGACAGAGTTGATAAAGTTATGGCCAAAGCCCCATATTTCATGCATTCTTTAAACATTGACAGATCCTTTGTTGGTTTGGTTACATCTCTAGATATAGGCGGAGAGCATTAAGATCTGGTTAACGGACAAAGGATTTTTGAGTCAAAAACAAAATTTTACGAGAGTTTTAAACAATGAGTCAGTTTGATTTAATCGTTATCGGAAGTGGCCCCGGCGGATATGTTTCCGCTATTCGGGCGGGACAGCTTGGTTTCAAAACAGCCGTCATTGAACGGGAACACATTGGCGGAGTATGCCTTAATTGGGGATGCATTCCAACAAAGGCCCTTTTGCGTAGCGCCGAAATCAAACACCTCATTGATCATGCGGCGGATTATGGAATCGAGGTTCCAGCCCCAAAGATTCACCTAGAAAAAATTGTCCAGCGATCCCGTCAGGTTTCGGAACAGCTGGCGGGGGGCGTTCGAGCCCTCCTCAAAAAAAATAAGATCACCGTCTATAATGGCCACGCCCGCCTCGAGGCACCCGGGACACTTTCCGTTACCGATAAAGATAGCAAAAAAGAAACACTAACCGCCAAGCATATTATTATTGCGACGGGCGCCAGGGCGCGTCTGTTGCCGTCCTTGCCCGTCAACCATCCCCGCGTATGGACAGCAAAACAGGCCATGATCCCGGAATTTATGCCAAAATCTTTATTGATCATTGGGTCGGGCGCCATCGGGATTGAATTTGCCAGCTTTTATCGAACCCTTGGGGCCGACGTCACTATGGTTGAAATGCAAAATCGCATCCTCCCGCAAGAAGATGAAGAAATATCCGCCCTTGCCCAAAAATCTTTTGTCAAACAAGGGATGAAATTTCACCTTGGATCAACGATCACTGACATAAAGGTAGATGACAAAACAGTGACGGCCGTTATCGAAGATGCAACCAAGAAAAAGCATACGGTTGTAGCGGACGCAGTCATTGTTGCCATTGGTATTGTTGGCAATACAGAGGATATCGGCCTTGAAAAAACAAGGGTTGTCGTGGAAAAAGGACAGATTATTATCAATCAATGGAACGAAACCGCAGAGCCCGGCGTTTACGCAATTGGCGACGTTGCTGGTGCCCCATGGTTGGCCCACAAGGCATCACACGAGGGGATCATCTGTGTGGAGAAAATAGCGGGCATCCAGGATCTTCACCCCCTTAAAAAGGATTGTATCCCGGGATGCACCTATAGCCTGCCGCAAATCGCCAGCGTCGGCCTGACCGAAGCAAAAGCAAAAGAAGCCGGATATGATGTTAAGGTTGGTCGTTTCCCATTCCGTGGAAATGGCAAGGCCCTGGCGATGGGAGAGCCTGATGGACTTATCAAAACCATCTTTAATGCCAAAACGGGGGAGCTTTTAGGGGCGCACATGATTGGTGCCGAAGTCACCGAATTGGTTCAGGGATTCTGTTTGGCCAAAACCCTGGAAACAACAGAAGCCGACCTGATGCACACGATATTCCCCCATCCGACGCTGTCCGAGATGATGCATGAATCTGTGTTGGATGCCTATGGAAAAGTTATTCATTTTTAGGGACTGCGGGCAGGCTTCCAAGCTCTGTAAATCCCCCTGCTCCCCCAAGGGGGTCGGGCAAAGCACGGGGGGATTTCTGGATTGCTTCCTCGGGCTTCGCCCTCATCGCAATGACGTACGGCATGGCGAGCGAACGGAGTGAAGCGCGGCCATCCAGAAAAACTCACTAATCATTTATTGAAAACGGTATTTCTAGCCCTGGTATAAATCAATTGGAATACCAGGGAGATTTTTTGCCGTACGAATGACCATGCGAGTTTTAATGTTGGCGACTTTGATCATCGTCGACAGCTCTGTGGATAAAAAATTCTGGTACGCATCAAAATCCTGGGCAACAATTTTTAGTAAAAAATCCGTCCCACCCGTCACCATATAACATTCGCGAACAAGCGGCCATTTTTGGACTTGCTCCTCGAACCCCCTAAGATCAGCATCATTTTGACTGCTCAAGGCAACTTCGGCAAAAATAGTCACAGTAAACCCAAGCGCGTGTTGATTTAAAACCGCGTGATAACTTTCGATAACCCCCTCATCCTCCAAATCCTTTACCCGCCGCAGACAAGGTGGCGCTGAAATACCAGCGCGCTTGGATAGCTCAACATTTGTTAAGCGGCCTTCTGCCTGTAAATCTTTCAGGATGCTGAGATCAATTTTATCAAGTTTAGAGTTCACAATGGTTTCCAATGCTGAGTGTGGTGGCGGGAGAGGGTTAATTCAAAGCTGCCTCTGTGATCCCGCAACGAATTTAATTAAATTATAAGGAAAATTTATGCTCACGTTAATAAAATTTTAATAAAATTACGCGATACTAAAATCAGACGAGGATTAAAATACAACAATAAGTAAAATGATACCGAATGACAACGACCAACAGCCAAACCCCCAGGAAACTGAAAATGAGCCTGCGGCATTAATACCATCCACCCCTTCTAAGGACCACACCCTTTTGAAGTTGCTCGTGATATTTGGGCTTATCGTCATATTAATTGGGGGATCCGCGGCCGCCATTTTCCTGACCCCACTTAAGGACAAAATCTGGCCAACCAACGATAAAATAAAAAAGGCAGATGATGTTAATTTGTTAGAGGTTGCGTTTCTCAATATGCCAGAAATTCTCGTCAATCTTAAATCAGACAAACCCCGCGGCAACATGCTAAAGGCCAGCTTTGTTTTCGAGCTGAATTCCCCCGAGGACAAAGAGGAGGTTGATCACGTCAAACCACTGATTGTGGATCAATTTCAAAGTTATTTGCGGGAACAAGAGGTCAGCGATCTTCAGGGTGCCGTTGGTCTTGAAAGGCTTCGCCAAGAACTCCTCAATCGCGTTAATACGATTATCAGTCCCAGAAAAATACGGCAAGTTCTGTTAAAAGAATTTTTACTACAGTAAGGGTGTATTAAATTTATGGATGATGACGTAGAAAAAAATGCAGACCAAGACGCCCAAAAGCCAGAAGAGCAAGCAAGCGAACAACCTGTATCAGTAAGCCCAGAAAAAGAAGAGGTTGCTGAATCTTTGTTTGTTGAATTGCCCAACGACAACTCAATCGATACTGATAATTTTATAAATCTTCTGGGCTTAGAGGCTGACTCCCCCTCAAAACAACAAGGATCCGCAAGCGGCCTTGATGCGATTATCAGCAACAATCACGTCTCCTATGAACGGCTCCCTATGTTGGAGGTTGTCTTTGATCGACTCGTTCGCATGATGTCCACAAGCCTTAGAAATTTTACATCTGACAACGTTGATGTTTCTTTTGATGGAATAAGCTCCGCTCGGTTTGGGGATTATTTAAACACTGTCCCCCTGCCGGCAATGATAAGCATTTTCAAGGCAGAGGAGTGGGACAACCATGGCTTGATTATTGTTGATAGCCCCATGATTTATTCTGTGGTCGACGTCCTTTTGGGTGG
Source organism: Alphaproteobacteria bacterium (assembly GCA_026400645.1). Taxonomy (NCBI): domain Bacteria; kingdom Pseudomonadati; phylum Pseudomonadota; class Alphaproteobacteria; species Alphaproteobacteria bacterium. The sequence goes on from JAPLOP010000036.1 coordinate 54,469, forward strand.
ACGCCGCGGGACAGCATCAACCCCCGTAAAGATTGAGCACAGACCCTATACAACGATCGAAAGAAATCTTATTGAACGAATGATGCGCGTAATCCTGGGTGACTTAAGCTCGTCCTTCGATCCCATTTGTTCTATTAACTTTAGTTTTGAACGCCTCGAAACGGCACCAAGGCTTGCCCTCATTGCTCGCCCTAGCAATGCAGCCCTCATTGTCAATTTCAGGGTAGAAATGGACGAGAGGGGGGGCAGGCTTCATCTTTTGTTACCCTATGCCACCCTTGAACCCGTTAGGGATCTTTTGCTTCAAAATTTCATGGGGGAACGATTCGGTCGCGATTCCATCTGGGAAGATCACTTAGCCGAACAATTATGGAACACAGATGTTGTGATCGAGGCAGCATTAGATTCAGAAATAATGTCCCTAGAAAAGGTGTTGAATTGGAAGGTTGGCGAACAAATTCAACTAAAAACAACACCTGAATCATTGGTTACAGTGACATGTGGCAGTGAAAGTTTATTCACCGGAAAAATGGGCCAAAAATCTGGAAAAGTTTCCATCATGATCGAAGAAGTTTTGCGCAAAAACAAAGGATGCTCTGTATGAATAATATTCTGATCGACGGATTTATGATCGTTCTTTTATTGATGGCTATTGTTTTTTGCTGGCGCCTTAATAAAAGGTTACAGGGTATGAAACAAATCGGCGGGGATTTGCAGCCATTTCTGCGGCATTTTTCTACGTATATTGGAAAAATATCCCAGCAAATTGACACGCTCAGGGAAGCAGCAGACCAAGGACACAATGGATTAAGTGAGAAAATTCCCCGGGCAGCATCCCTAAAAGATGACCTTGATATATTATTGGAACACAGTGAAAAAATTTCCACCCGGCTTGATATCCTTATTGGAAAAGCACAACAGATAGAAAAACGGCTTCATCAAACCGTAGAACTTGCAACACGTGGGCGCTATCAGCCTCTGTCATCACCCACCACTCATGGTTATGGGGAACAGGATTCTGTGCAACCTATCCACCATCAACCAGAACAAGAACCCCAGGTGCATTCATTCGTGAGGGATTTCCCCATAGATCGAAATCTGTTATCGACATTAAGGGGCCTCAGGTAATCCGATGACCATTCCAAAAGCATATCAAACAAACCGCGGCACCACATCGACCCCGTCAAAGGCATGGGGGAAAGTGGCGGCAAAAACTCACCTCGTGCAGTTTGTGATGTTTTTTGGAATCAGCCTGGGCTGCATTGCTTGCGGGATTCGTCTTGTTAACTGCAAGGAAAACTATGCAACCTTTGATTCCGGCCAGTTCTTGAAAAAAATATTCCCGTTTCGTATTGGAAAATCGGCCCACGCTGCACCAGAAATTTCCCCGCCCAAAGCGGACACCCCACCAGCCGTCAATAAGGTTCCCGTTGTTAAGGAGGCTGAAAATGGCCCCACAAAAACAAAGGATCCTTCTTTTGATCCGCTGGCCCTTTCATCCGAAGGGGAAGTTAAGTTATTGCAAATGCTATCAAACCGACGCCAAGATCTCGATAAACGCGAGGGGGAGCTTGTCAAAAAGGAGCTGGCGATCAAAACGACAGAATCCCTAATTAGGAATCAAATGCTATCTCTTGCCAAAGTCAAGGAGGAGGTAGAGCAACTGCTTTCCATCAAGGACAAAGAAAAAAAAGAGCATATCGCAAAACTTATCAAAATTTATGAAAACATGAAACCAAAAGAAGCGGCGCGTATTTTTGATCATCTTGATGTCAGAATCCTCAAAGATATTGTCCAGGGCATGAACCAGAAAAAAGTTTCGGTTGTTTTGGGGAGTATGGATGTTAACAAAGCCAAAGAATTGTCGATGCTTTTGGCAACCCATAGGGATCCCTTTGACGCAACCGCAACCGCCACCACCACACCGGCCAAGGGGAAGTAGTGTTTTACCATTATCTTGCCCTGACCAATCAAGGACACTATCAATCAGGGGATTGGTTTGGGTCATCAGAACAGGATCTGTATTGTTATCTTCAAAAAAGAAACTTGAACCTTGTTCGATGCCGGTCAATTAAAAAATCTGCGTCTTCGTGGGCATTCTGGTCATCAGTGTCGCTGGATGATTTGCTGGATTTTTGTTTGCATATGGAACAGCTCGACAAAGTCAAAGTCCCGCTGACGGAGGCGATTTTAATTCTTGCGCAAAGCGTTGCCAATAAACATTTTAAATCCATTTTACTGACAATCCACAGCTTGATAAACAGTGGCCAGATGGTGTCGCAAGCCTGCAAGCAGTATCCAGCTGTATTCGATGATGTTTTCATCCAATGCTTGGCAATGGCAGAAAATACAGGGAATTTCAGCCAAGCATTTTCCAGCATCCAATCGTATCTACAACACAAAAAACAACACCAAAAACAGCTGCATCAAGCGATTCGCTATCCCCTTATTTTGTTAGGCGTTTTGTTGGGTCTTTTTGCCTGTATGATAATTTTTGTGGTGCCACACCTGGGGGAATACCTAACTGTTGTCGGCATGACAGAAAAACCATTAGCGCTCAAAACGCTTTTATGGCTCAACAACGCCATCCAAATTTATGGTGACATGATGGTCTGTTGTTTGACCTGTGGCTTGGGCATCGTTTTTATGACCCATCGCTTGTCATCCCGGTTTAGGCTAGCCTGTCATAAAATCGTGTTATCGGTGCCATTCTGGGGTCAAATAAAAAGGGAGATGCTTGTGGGGAGTTTTCTTCAAACCCTGTCCATCTTGCTGGGGGAGGGCCTAGAAATTCTGGAAAGCATAGAAAGATCCATCGCGAACACGACCAACCTTTATATAAAAAATGAACTCAATACCGTATACCAGTCTGTCAGGCAAGGAACCAAGTTATCAGAGGCGTGTTCTGGCAAGGTTTTTTCGCCCTTTATCGTGCGATTAATCGGACTCGGAGAGGAAACAGGTAAGCTGGCCCAATTGTTGGATTTGGCATCTGAAATAGAGCTAAAAGATTCAATACGACGCCTGGAAATGTTATTAGCCTGGACACAACCCATTTTGGTTATTACCATGGGATTGATTATTCTTTGGGTCGTCTCTGCAACAATAATACCGCTGTATGAGAATTTGGCCCTCCTTGACTTTTAGGCGCGATGCACAAAATACAGATCATTCCCTGGCTTCAAAACAAATGTCTTTTCTGGAAAAAATTTTTATCTTTCCTGTCCAGGGACTTGCCTCGGGTCACTCCATCGTCCTATTTAGTGCTTTGGATTCACGGGAAAGATTTAACCATCATAACGATGGTAAATGGGCAAGCCACCGCTGAAAAGATTTTTAGTCTTGGTGATAAAAAATCTTCGACTATTCATACATATTTACAATCGTTTCCGTCCACCCCCATTTATATTCTTTTGGAGATTGCCGAAACAAATTTCCGGCTGCTATCCCTGCAGAAAGCACGATTTTGGGACAAACATGCCTTGTTAAAACAAGCATCCTTAAATATGTTTTCTGCAACACAGATGCCAACGAACCTTGATTCGTCCACCACATGCCCATCACTTTGGACACAAAAAGATCGTTTCCCCAGCTCAACAAATTCGCTTCGATACTGGATTGCTGGGATTCCCCCCTCTGAGCCTTTGCGAAATTTTATCGATTTTCTATCAACAACGGCCCATTCCATTATTGATGTGCAGTTATGGCCTATGGTTGTGGCAAGGCGGTCTGCGCTTGTTGCAATCCGGGAAAATATCGCCAATCGCTGGGTTTTGATTGTGCTGTTCGGATCCAGAAACACCTGGCAAATTATTGTATGCGATGACACAGCACCCATCATTTATCGGCAAGGCACCATCAGGGATGTCCAATCCGCCGAGAATCTATTGCTAAAGTTGAGTAGAGGAAGCCAATCACTCAAGCTTCCCCCCTCCTCAGAACCGGACTTGCCCAATTAAGGCATCCGGCTCCCGATTCAATAATGGGCCATAACACCTCTGTCGGTCTTACCCAGAATCGATACCGTCTTATA
>JAPLOP010000037.1 GCA_026400645.1 Alphaproteobacteria bacterium
AGGCTGAACTTCGTCAGGCCGTGATCAAATATAATACGTATCGTCCTCATCGGAACTTGAAGGGATTAACACCTATGGAGTATATTCGGGATATCTGTTCCGAGGCTGCAGCGGAGTCTCATTTGATGTGAACCCGCACAACTGAAATGTTTCCCTTGCAAAGATACGGTCGCTAGTATTAAAGTTAACGGGTGATCGGGGTCGTAGCTCAGTTGGGAGAGCGCTACAATGGCATTGTAGAGGTCAGGGGTTCGATTCCCCTCGGCTCCACCAGATCTTTAGTCTTTATAACATATCCCCAACCAAACAAAATGTTGATCCAATGAGAGAAAAAAGTGATTACGATCAAGCTTTGGAGGCAGATCGTCCCGCAAAGAATGCAAGCCCCTACGATAGCTTAAAGCATCTAAAGATTTTAAAGAGCTATATCGCCCCCTATAAATTGCAAGTATTCCTGGCGTCAGTTTCTCTTGTGCTGGCGGCTGCCATGATTTTGGGTATTGGTGTTGGCCTTAAACACTTGATTGATCAGGGATTTGTCACGCAAAACTCTGACCGGCTTTTGATGATCCTTTTGGGTCTTTTTGGGTGTGTTGTTCTGCTGTCTTTGTCCAGTTTCGGGCGCACGTATTATGTATCATGGCTTGGTGAGCGAATCGTTGCTAATCTTCGGCTTGATGTGTTTCGTCATATGTTGCAGCTGGAGGTCAGCTTTTTTGAGCAAGTTCGCGTTGGGGAATTGATTTCACGACTTACAACAGATACCAGCTTGATTCAGATCCTGATCGGAACATCGGCGGCTGTGGCTGTCCGAAATATCCTGATTTTGGCAGGGGGGCTTTCGATGATGATTTTGATTTCACCGTTGTTAACGTTGTATTGTCTGGCAGTGATCCCCCTTGTTTTGATTCCAATTAGCCTGTTGGGGCGGCGGGTTCGTGTGGGATCCAAAATTGCGCAAAGTTCTCTTGCGGGGATGAGCGGGTATATTGATGAATTCAGAGGATACATTTTCATCGGCAGTTCATCGAAATTTGACACGATCTTGGCTAACATGCATCGTTATGATTCTGGTATTTACGGCCATTGTCCTTGTCTTTTGGATTGGGGTGCATGGGGTGACACAAGGGGATATGACGGCCGGAAGCTTGTCCGCGTTTATATTTTATGCCACAGCTGCAGCCGGATCAGCCGGATCATTCAGTGAGATTGTTGGCGATTTGCAGCGGGCAGCCGGGGCCGCAGATCGTTTGATTGAAATTCTGTCAATAGCGCCAACGCTGAACAGTGCCAACCCACGTTCGTTGCCAAAGCCCGCAAAGGGAATCTTGGCAGTTCATGGAATATCCTTTGCTTACCCTAACCATCCAGAACGTCCTATTTTAAAGAAATTAACCCTGTCCGTTTCCCCGGGTGAAAATGTGGCCATTGTTGGGCCATCAGGGGCCGGGAAAAGTACGCTTTTTGCCCTGTTGTTGCGGTTTTATGATCCGCAATCGGGTTCTATTTATGTTGATGGGATCGATATCAAGGATGTTCCGTTGCAGGAATTGCGCCAAAGAATTGGTGTCGTTAAACAGGAAACCGCTTTATTTTCCACAACCATTTATCAAAATATCTTGTATGGTCGCCCTGATGCCAACGAGGAAGACGTTTGGGAGGCTGCTGAACGGGTAAGGTTGAATGATTTTTTGACAACACTGCCCCACGGCATTCACACAGAAATTGGAACGCGGGGGGTTCGGTTGTCTGGTGGGCAAAAGCAGCGCATTGCCATAGCGCGGGCCATTTTACGGAATCCAAAGATTTTATTGCTGGACGAGGCAACAAGTGCCCTTGATGCTGAAAGCGAACAAGCGGTTCAAAGGGGGTTGAGTCATTTGATGGCATCAAGGACAACCCTGGTGATTGCGCATCGATTGGCAACGGTCCTGAGGGCGGATCGAATTGTCGTGATGGATCAAGGGGCGATCAGGGCCATTGGGACGCATGCGGAGCTTATTGACCAAGACAGTTTGTATCGCCAGCTTGCTTTGCTGCAATTTTCCGATGGGTTGATGCTGGGTGAACAAAATTCTCTTCGGAATTATTAAAGAACAGTTGGGATAGTCATGGCGATTATTTCGGCGATTGTGACAGGGATTTTTCTTTATCTGATGATCTGGCTGGTCGTTTTCCTGACGGTGTTGCCGTTGTGGATCAAGGTGGAGGATGAGCATCCCATTGGTTTTGCAACAAGCGCGCCATCGAATCCGCACATCAAAAGAAAGCTTGTTTTGGCAACGTATAGTTCATTTGTCATTTGGTGTGTAGCTTTGGCTTTGATTACCATTTTAACCCCATCTTAACTATTTCAGTGTAGGCTCAGATTAATAAAGATTAATTGAGCACATGCAATGACTGTTAATCCTGACGAATTTATGGCCGATGAATTTAAAGCCAGGCACGGATATTTACCCCTGTCGATTCAGGAGGAAGGATATCTGGCATTCTGTCAAAAACACCACATGAAAAATCCCTGGACCATTTGGGGAGAAATTCGATTTCGGGCGGATCCGGATCATGTTGTTTTGTTTGAGCAGGCGATCAATTTGGTTGTTCAGGCCCATGATATTTTGCGGACCAGTTTTCGGTATGATGGAGAACGGTGGGAGCGGGCTATTGCTGATAGCATGGTGTATTCATTGCCGTGTCATGATATTAAAGATCTGGAGGATGCGGAGAAGGCAGAGATTTTGGAGAATTTTTCCAAACTCAATCGACTGGCGGCGTTTCCAGTTTATGTGGCACCATTGTTTAGGTTGAATTTGATTCGGGTTACGGGTGATGAGTTTGTTCTTTTCAGCACTATCGAGCATTTGATATCTGACGGACTGTCATCTGGATTTTTGCTGGACCAGATATTTTTCATCTATCAATCGTTAATCGATGGGGAAACAAACAATGCCCCCGCTAAGCCCTATCTAACCTCAGTTCGACGTAAGAATCCCCAAAAACCTTGTCTTTTCCAGGAAAATCCTGGGTTGCTTTGTCGCTCCGCTCCTCGCAATGACGTCTTTGCGATGAGGGCGAAGCCCGAGGAAGCAATCCAGATAAGGGTTTTTTGGGGATTCTTACGTCGAACTCAGCTTAATGAATAGGCTGTTGGTCTTGAACGGTTAAAGAAAAACCAGCAATAGCACAAAGCACTTTCAGTGTTCTGAATTCGGGCTCCACTTTTCCTGCTAGTATACGGTAAAGGTGTTCCCGATTAAGGTGTGCCTTTTCAGCGATGCGTGTCACTGTATGATTTCGGGCCCGCAAAACATGATCCAGGGCAATCGCAGCAACACGGGGGTCGTCATCCTCAAAAGCTGCCGATAAATAAAGAGAGGCCTCTGTTGGATCCTTAAGGCTATTAATTAAGTACGAATCATAATCACGAAGTTTTGGCATCGTTTGCATCCTTTAATAATTTGCAATAGACTATCGATTTCTTGATATCTTTGTTTTGGCTGGATTTATCTCCGCCACATAACAAAACAACCAAAGTGTCTTCCTGTTTTGTAAAATAGATTCGATAGCCAGGACCATAATGAACACGAAGCTCGTAAACATCGGAATCCAAATGCTTTGCATCGCCAAACAACCCAAAACGGAGCCTGTCGATGCGGGTTTTCATGATCGCGGCTGCCTTTCTGTCTTTGAGTGCTGACAACCATGTAATGAGCGAGACTCACCGGAATCATCTTCAAAATAAGATATTTGATATGTCTTCATGCTTTAATGTAGCTTACAAACAACAAAAAATCAATCCTATAAAAACTAAGTCTGACATTAACCTCAAATTAATCATTCTTCCCTATAATAAATTAAATTAGAGATAAATAAAATTTTTTAACAATCGAATTTGGGAACAGAAAGATATAGTGTTTTTCTACGTGATCAATAGAGAGATAGCTTTTTGGATGGCCACACCGCCTTCGTCTGCTCGCCATGACAACGTCATTGCGCGAAGGGCACAGCCCGACAAAGCAATCCAGAAATCGCCCTGAACTCATGAAGATTTATTGAAAATGATATAAAAGCGCCCATATTGATGTTTCGTGCCAGGATGAATTTTTGGCACCGGATCTTGTTGAGCGGTGTCATGCGGTGAATTGTGCGCCAGTTGGATTGTTGGGGCAGCTGCGGTGGTAGGTATCGGTAAATTCAGAAATCGCCTTGAACTCAGGCTCTGTCTCTAAACTCCACATCACACAAGACCATCCCCCGTCCTCCCGCGACCCTGGATCAAGTCCTAGGGCAGGCTTTGATCGCGGGATCCACAACGGAATACATGGTTCCCGTGGTCAAGCCACGGGATGACGTGGGAAATTCTTATAAACCGACAAGAAAAAGACAGATATATCACCCTGATTTCTGCGGTATTTAGAGTTCAGGGGCAGAGTCTATGAATGCTTATTGAAAACGGCACTATGTTGACCAGTCCTCTAATTTATCAGGGCCATATCGGCGCAGGCCCACACAATCAACTACTAATCATGCTTTTTAACGGATACTCTATGCGATAATGTCGGGACAGAGCATAGTGTTGATTTTTATGATTTGTTCCTGGATGATCTCTTTTTGTTTTCTCATATAATAAAATGCAAAATCTGCAATCCCTGCTGGCCCTTTTTCCAGACCAAGCATTTCCACATCAAGCTGTTGCTGTTTTTGTTGGAATTGTTGCAGCTGGGCTTGTAGATCGTATTGATTCATATAAACATCCATGACCGTGAATCCCTTGCGCGGGTAATCTCTGGTATTATAATGCTCCATTCTACGAAAAAATCAAGATGAAAAGTAAAAAAAGCGTTAAGATAAGTATGAAAAAAGTGTCATTTATGCAAAAAAATGCTAAGGTTGGGTTGGTTTTAGAACTTATTACGTCTAGATAGTTAGGTAAAGTTATGACATCGTCTTTGGTCCCAACACAAACCAGCGATATTAAGCCCATTGCCATTGAAGAGGAAATGAAGCGTTCCTACCTTGATTATGCGATGAGCGTTATTGTTTCGCGTGCGCTTCCTGATGTTCGGGATGGCTTGAAACCTGTGCACAGACGTATTTTGTATGCGATGAAGGAAGCTGGAAACGAATACAACCGGCCGTATCGAAAATCAGCCCGCGTAGTCGGAGACGTCATGGGTAAATATCACCCGCATGGGGATATGGCGATTTATGATGCAATGGTTCGTTTGACGCAAAATTTCAGCTTGCGCTTGCCCTTGATTGATGGCCAGGGAAACTTTGGGTCGATGGACGGGGATCCAGCGGCAGCATCACGGTATACCGAAGCTCGCCTAGGTCGTTCAGCACATGATTTGCTAGAGGATATCGACAAGGACACCGTCGACTTTCAACCAAACTATGACGACACATTAACAGAACCAAAAGTCCTGCCGGCCCGTTTCCCCAACCTTTTAGTTAACGGCAGTAATGGCATTGCTGTTGGTATGGCAACAAACATCCCGACCCATAATTTGGGAGAAGTGATCGATGCGTGCTGTGCGCTGATTGATAATCCCGACCTTGGGTTAGCGGAGTTGATCCAGTTCATTCAGGGGCCGGATTTTCCAACGGGTGGGACAATCATTGGGCGCCGTGGCATTTGGGAGGCTTTTCGAACAGGGCGTGGAACCATTACAGTCCGGGGTAAGACATTTTTTGAACGTGTCCGCAATGAACGTGAAGCGATCATCATTACGGAAATTCCTTTCCAGGTTAACAAAGCGCGAATGATCGAAAAATTTGCTGAGCTGGTCAAGGATAAGGTTATCGAGGGGATCAGTGACCTTCGCGATGAATCAGACAGAGATGGCGTTCGTGTTGTGGTCGAACTGAAACGGGATGCCGTTCCCGATGTTGTGCTGAATCAGCTGTATCGGTATAGCCCCCTTCAGGGTGGGTTTAGCTTTAACATGCTGGCATTGGTTCATGGGCGCCCAGAACAACTTTCGCTTAAGCGTATTCTGGAGGCCTTTTTAGAATTCAGAGAAGATGTTATTCTGCGTCGCACGCGATATGAATTGGCACGTGCCCGGGAAAAGGCCCATGTGTTGATGGGTTTTGCGATTGCTGTGGCCAATATTGACGAGGTTATTGCGCTGATTCGTGCTGCCACCGATCGCCACATCGCCAAGGCCCAATTGATGGAACGAACTTGGGATGCCCAGGTGGTCGAACCGCTGCTGGCGTTGGTTGAAACGACAGCGGCTTGCACGGATACCCAATATCGGTTGACGGACATTCAGGCGCAAGCGATTTTGGATTTGCGTTTACATCGGTTGACTGGTCTTGAACGTGACAAGATCATGGCTGACTTGCAGGAACTGGTTGAACAAATTCAGGAATTTCTGGACATCTTGGGATCACGTCAGCGGGTTCTGGATATCATGAAAGCGGAACTTGTTAAGATCAAGGAACAATTTCCAAGCCCACGTCGTACCGAAATTGAAGAAGGTGATTTCAGTGTCAACATGGAGGATCTGATCCAACGCGAAGACATGGTGATTACGGTCAGCTTGGGTGGATATATCAAGCGTGTTCCATTGTCAACGTATCGCGCGCAACGTCGCGGGGGCAAGGGGCGTTCGGGCATGACAACAAAAGACGAGGATGTCGTTAATGATGTCATTGTGGCCAACACGCACAGCCAGGTTCTGTTCTTTTCCACGCTGGGCAAAGTATACCAGATGAAGGTTTATCAATTGCCTCTTGGGTCACCCCAGGCCAAAGGCCGGGCGATGGTTAACCTTTTGCCGCTTAGTGCCGGTGAAACGATTGCAACTGTTTTGATTAAGCCGGAGGGGACAGAGGTTGACAATGCATTCCTGATGTTTGTTACATCACACGGGAATGTCCGCCGGAATCGTTTGGAGGATTTTGCGAGTATTCAATCCAATGGAAAGCGCGCCATACGTTTGGATGATGGCGAGGAACTGGTTGCCGTTAAGCTGTGCTCTGAAACCGATGATGTTCTGCTCTCAACGGCAAATGGAATTTCGAATCGATTCCATGTGACCAGTATTCGTATTTTTGCGGGGAGAGATTCCAATGGTGTTCGGGGTATTCGTCTGGGCGACAATGACACAGTTATTTCAATGGCCATTTTGGGGCAAAGTCGCTTGACGATCGAGGAACGTGATGCGTACCTGCGTCAGGCGAACAAGCTTCGTCAGCAGGCCAACCAGGCGACGGAGACCGAGTCAGGCGAGGAAGAAGCGACCGAAGGGGCGACTATTTTATTATCCCCAGAACGGTTTGCTGAATTGGCTGCGCAGGAACAATTTATTCTGACTATCACCGAAAACGGATTTGGAAAGCGAACATCGGCCCATGCTTATCGTACAACAAACCGTGGCAGCCTGGGCTTTATTAATATTACCACCAACGAAAGAAATGGCGGCGTTGTCGCATCGTTCCCCGTTGGGGCTGATGATCATATTATGCTGGTGACGAATCAGGGGCAAATTATTCGCTGCCCAGTTAGCGATATTCGGATCACAGGGCGTGCTGCATTGGGCGTTATTGTCTTTAGGATTGATGAGGGCGAAAAAGTTGTTGCTGTCAGCTTGGTTCCAGGAGAGGAAGCGGAGGATGAGCAATCTGACGCGGTTGTTGAAGGTACGGAAGCTTAAGAATGACGGTGTTTGGGGGCGCTAACGAATTCAAGCAGCATTATGCCCACACGCGGACACGTGCCCTTAAATCTGCACAACAGCATTTATTTGATACAGTGTTGCCGACGGTTGATATTTCGGATCCAGGAACCATCAAGGTGGATTTTTTTCAAAATCGGCTTTGGATTGAAATCGGCTTTGGGGGCGGTGAACATCTTTGTCAGCAGGCGCTGCAAAACCCGGACGTTATGTTTATTGGGTGTGAACCATTTGTTAATGGGGTGGCCTCCCTTTTAAAGCTGATCCATCACCATACATTAAAGAACGTATTGATTTATCAGGATGATGCCCGGCTTTTGCTTAGGACGATCCCGAATCAGTCTTGTGAGCGTATTTTTCTGCTTTTCCCAGATCCCTGGCCAAAAAAACGCCACCATAAACGCCGCTTTATCCAGGACGACACCCTGGTCGAAATCCATCGCGTTTTGAAAAGAGGCGGGGAATGGCGCATCGCAACAGACCATGCAGATTATCGCCAATGGGTTATTGATATGTTTTCATCGCCCCTTGGTCGTACGCTTTTTCAGCCTATTCATGGGGATTTCATGGATCGTCCCGATATCGAATCATGGCCCCAAACACGCTATGAACAAAAAGCCGCAGAGGCGGGGAGAGCGTCCGCGTATTTTCGATATAGGTCTGTAAGTATTGATTAAAAAATATGGACATGACCGAGTCGATTATGAATATGAAAAGAAGTCCGTTGTCTAGGCGGTTATTTTTATGTCATAATACATTTTATTATTCTCTCGTGAGAAAATATATCCATGATTCATAAATTGACGGGAATTGTCGACAGTATTGTTGATGATGGTTTAATTATAGATGTGCAGGGTGTTGGGTATTTTGCCCATGCATCGGCCAAAACAATTTCACGATTGCCGGCGGTTGGTGAAAAAACAGCCCTATTTATCGAACACATCATACGACAAGACAATCAGCAGTTGTGTGGGTTTTTGGATCCCGAAGAACGACGATGCTTTCGGTCGCTTTTGGGTGTTCAGGGGGTTGGTGTAAAAGTCGCCATTGCACTGTTGTCTGTATTATCGCCCGCTGAATTATTTTCAGCCATTATCAGCCAAGATAAAACCGCACTGACCCGAGCCCCCGGTGTTGGCGCAAAAGTTGCCGGTCGCATCATTTCAGAGTTGAAAGATAAGAATTTAGACCTATCTTTAAGTATATTAACCTCTGCTGCGCACAACACACCACCGTCCACTGTGCAGGATGCTTTACTGGGGTTGATTGGTTTGGGATATTCTAGGGCGGAGGCCACCTTGACCCTGTCCCAAATTGTTCAGGAAAAGGGAAATGCAGAATCGGCAGAGACGTTAATTCGGATGTCATTGCAAAAACTTTCTTTTGTGAAATAGGGCCCCATGGATAAAATAATCGAGACATCCCCCGAAAGCAGACTGGTTGATCGACAAAAACAACCAGATGATTTTGTGACAGAGGATTCAAAAGAATTATCCCTGCGCCCGCTATCGTTGGATGATTTCACAGGGCAAGCCACAATACGATCCAACCTGAAAGTTTTTATACAGGCAGCAAAGTCACGCCAAGAAGCACTGGATCATGTCTTGCTATTTGGCCCGCCTGGCTTGGGAAAAACGACTCTGGCGCAAATTATTGCCAAAGAAATGGGTGTGGGGTTTAGGGCAACATCCGGCCCTGTGATTGCAAAGGCGGGGGATTTGGCGGCCGTTCTCACAAATCTTCAGCCCCACGATGTGTTGTTTATTGATGAAATTCATCGCTTAAATGTGGCGGTAGAGGAAATTTTGTACCCCGCCATGGAAGATTGTAAATTAGATATCATGATTGGCGAGGGGCCAGCCGCCCGATCCATTCGCCTTGATCTGCCGCCATTTACGCTTGTTGGGGCAACGACGCGGGCGGGTCTGTTGACGCAACCCCTTCGGGAACGATTCGGGATTCCTTTGCGGTTACAGTTTTACACGCTTGCTGAATTAACCCTGATCATCCAAAGGGCGGCCCGGATATTGACTGTATCCCTTTCAGAAGAAGGAAGCACAGAAATTGCCCGACGGTCCCGGGGAACCCCCAGAATTGCCGGGCGATTGTTGCGTCGTGTGCGGGATTTTGCCGCCGTTTCAAACGAACTAACAGTCACGGAATCAATCGCGATCAATGCTCTCAATCGATTAGACGTGGATCCATTGGGGCTTGATGCCCAAGACATTCGATACCTGCGTATGATTGCCGAATTTTACAAGGGCGGACCAGCAGGTGTTGAAACACTTGCGGCTGCCCTTTCTGAAGAACGCGATACATTAGAAGATGTGATCGAGCCTTATTTAATGCAACAAGGTTTTATTCAACGAACACCCCGTGGCAGAGTCTTGACAGATCGTGCCTATACCCATATTGGGCTGCCCATTCTTGACAGCCAACCCACGAACCAACTTCTTTCCTTTAAAACAAAGAAATAATCATGCCGACATTATCTAGTGTTTCTATTTTGAACGATTTACCGAACAACGAGACTGCCCCTGGGAGGGTCATTCATAATAACTACGCCCAAAAATTTTCATCCCCTGATTGCTATTCCTTGCTGACCGTTGATTTGAAAGCCATACAGCAAAATTATCTTTATTTATGTCATCGGGTAAAATCTTCGGAATGTGCGGCTGTGATTAAAGCTGATGCGTATGGCTTGGGGGCGGATACGATTGCCCTGGCCCTTTATGAAGTAGGGTGTCGGTCTTTTTTTGTTGCCTATAGCGACGAGGCGCTCTCCCTCAGAAAAACATTAAGTCGTTGCCAACAAAAATCGACCATCTATGTCCTGAATGGACCCTATCTTCCCGGTTGGTCAGAATTTTACCATGAACACAATTTGACTCCTGTTCTGAACACAATTGACGATATAGAGGAACGGCAACATCACGCAAAGCGTATTGGGGCAACCCTACCAACCGCATTGCATATCGATACAGGGATGAATCGTCTGGGTCTGCCTTGGTTGGATTATCAACGCTTACTGACTATGAATACGGTTGGGATTGAGTGGTGTTTGATCATGAGCCATCTGTCTTGTGCGGACGATTCCACACATTCAACCAATTTTAATCAGCTTCGGTTGACGCGAACCATACGGCAAGATTTTCCATCGGTTCCATTCAGTCTGTGTAATTCGGGGGGTATTTTCCTGGGCAGCGCTTATCACTATGATCTTGTGCGCCCGGGGATGGCCCTTTACGGGTTAAACCCGACGCCGGAAGCCCCGAACCCGATGATCCCATGTGTGGGCGCCTATACCAGGGTTTTGCAAGTGCAGGATGTTCGGGCTGGAAGTGCGATCGGATATGGCGAATCCGTTACAGCCACTGGGCCCATGCGTCTTGCAACCATTGCGGCTGGATATGCGGATGGCGTGCCGTGGCGTCTGAGTAATCAAAATGGTTACGTGATGGTTAACAATAAAAAAGCCCTAATTGTTGGGCGCGTTTCTATGGATTTGGTGTCCGTTGATGTGACAGAAATCCCCGAAGTCAGGCCCGGAGATTGGGTTGCTCTTATCAACAAAGACATCCCCATTGATGATTGGGCAGGTCGCAGTGGTATGATTGGGTATGAGCTGCTGTTAAAGCTTGGGAAACGATTTCAGAAGGTTTATACCCAATCTAAACAGAAATGTTGATTTTTATGTTGGCTATTTTTTCCATAAACGGCGATTCAAAAGCCTTGCATAGAATAGCTATGCGCGTCTTTTTCACCTTGTTTCTGAAAAAACTATCTGTCATAAAATTTCAACATTTTCATTCATCTTGGGTATATACTGATAGCGTGAGTGGCAGTCAGATTGAGTTTTCGTCATGTTGACATTATTGGCCCGCATTGGGCATATTTTCCTGGGTTTGTTGGGCAATTGCGGTCGTGTTGCCCTTTTTTTATTAAGCAGCATCCGGCATGGATTTCAACCACCCTGGTATGGCCGACAAATCTTCAATCAGCTGATTCAGATCGGGTTTTATTCCTTGCCTGTTGTTGGGTTGACGGCCATTTTTACAGGGATGGTGTTAGCCCTCCAAAGCTATACAGGGTTTTCACGTTTTTCAGCGGAGGGGGCAACCGCAACGGTTGTTGTGTTGTCGATGACCCGCGAACTGGGGCCCGTTTTGGCTGGGCTTATGGTGGCCGGACGCGTTGGTGCCGCCATGGCAGCCGAAATTGGAACCATGCGTGTTACAGAACAAATTGATGCTTTGACTACGCTTGCAACCAATCCATTCAAATACCTTGTTTTCCCACGCTTGCTTGCTGGTGTCGTGATGCTGCCAATCTTGGTCCTTGTGGCCGATATCATTGGCGTGTTTGGGGGATATTTAATTTGCACCTATAAGCTAGGGTTTAATCCCGCCAATTATCTTTATCAAACTCTTAAATACCTAGAATCTCAGGATGTTATTTCCGGTTTGATTAAAGCATCCGTCTTTGGATTAATTATAACGTTGATGGGGTGTTATCATGGATATCAATCTGGACGAGGGGCAGCCGGAGTCGGACGAGCCACAACGAATGCTGTTGTTTCGGCATCGATCCTGATTTTGTTTATGAATTACGCCCTAACGTCTTTGTTGTTTGAGAAATAGTCATGACAGAAAATAATACCGAAACTGCCGCAGGGCCAGAACCAAAAATCATCGTACGAAATTTATCCAAGGCTTTTGGTAGTAATGTCGTTCTTGATGGCATTCGGTTAACGTTAAAAGCCAACGAATCATTAGCCATCATCGGTGGATCTGGCAGTGGGAAATCCGTTTTAATTAAATGCATGTTAGGATTAATTGCTCCCGACAAGGGAAACATATGGATTCAAAAGCAAGAAGTAACAAAACTATCATCATATGAACGTCAACAAGTCATGCATCGATTTGGAATGCTTTTTCAAGGTGGG
The DNA here is from genome assembly GCA_026400645.1 of Alphaproteobacteria bacterium. Taxonomy (NCBI): domain Bacteria; kingdom Pseudomonadati; phylum Pseudomonadota; class Alphaproteobacteria; species Alphaproteobacteria bacterium. The sequence continues at coordinate 12,631 of JAPLOP010000037.1, forward strand.
GCACTATTTGACAGCATGACTGTGGCTGACAATATTGCCTTTGGTCTTATTCAGGGACGCGGAATGGATAGCAAATCCGCTCGAAAAATTGCCCTAGAAAAATTAGATGCCGTGGATTTATCGTCATCTGTTGCTGATGTTTATCCCGCAGAATTATCAGGTGGAATGCAAAAACGCGTCGCTTTAGCCCGGGCAATTGCCGCCAACCCAGAAATCATCTTTTTTGATGAACCCACAACAGGATTGGATCCCATCGTCAGCGGAACGATTAATCAACTCATTCGACGGTGCGTCAAGGACCTCGGGGCCTCCACCATCACAATCACCCATGACATCAAAAGTTTACGCAAAATTGCCGATCGTGTAGGATTATTATTTAAGGGAAAATTAATTTGGACCGGAACCATTGCCGAAATGGATTCAACCGACAACCCTTATGTTTATCAATTTATTAATGGACTGCCAGAGGGTCCCTTTACGCAATAAGCAGAAAGAAAGTAACATCGTATGACTTTATTCCAAATCATCGATCATTCAACCGCTGTATTTCTTAAGCCAGAAAATCGTGAGGCCATTCGGTCAAACACCGAAGACGCGCTGGATCATTTAAAAAATCTTGCTCAATCGCTGCCTCTGTTTCAAAATCTTGATGCCGATTTCACCGAAATTTATCAAATGGCAGAAAAGTATCGCCACTTTGATGACGTCGTTTTTTTGGGCACTGGCGGGTCTAGTTTGGGTGGGCAAGCGATTGCCGCCCTTAGGGATACCCAATCCCCACGCTTTCATTTTATGGATAACATCGATTCGCACACATTTAATAAACTGTTCGAGACTATAAATTTGGAAAAGACAGCGGTAATTGCCATTTCCAAATCAGGCAACACGATGGAAACATTGATGCAGTTACGTGTTTGTTTGGATATATGGAAAAAGGATTCGATTGCTGATCATTTCTTGATTGTGAGCGAGCCCTGTGACAATGCCATTCGTCAAATTGCCAAAAAATACGATATCAATTGCCTGGATCATCCGACTGACATTGGGGGGCGTTTTGCTGCGCTTACAGTTGTTGGTGCGATTCCGGCCGTGCTTTCGGGAATTGATTTCGAGGCCATGCGTCGTGGCGCAAAAACCATCGTTGACCAGATCAAAAACGCGTCCGCCGACAATTGTGCGCCACTTTATCGGGCCGGAATTCATGTTGCCTATGCCAAGCAGGGGGTCAACCAGTCGGTTTTATTTCCGTACTGTGATCGCCTGAAATTGCTCGCCAATTGGTATTGCCAGTTGTGGGCCGAAAGTTTGGGCAAGAAAAATGCAGCTGGGGAATCTTGCGGAACAACACCGATTCAGGCCCTTGGTACCGTCGACCAACATTCCCAATTGCAGCTTTATCTTGATGGGCCACGGGACAAACTGTTTACCTTTATAACGCTCAATCACCAGGAATCAATCGCCTCCATTTCAGCCTGTTCGAAACTGACCCATCCGGCCCTTGTTGCCCTTCAGGGGAAAACAATGGGGGATCTGATGCTGGCGGAACAACGCGCCACAATCGATGTCATGCGCCACCAAAATTGCTCCGTTCGTGAGATAACAATTGATCGACTGGATGCAGAATGCCTTGGCGCGCTTATGATGAATTTTGTTTTTGAAACTTTGGCGGCGGCCTATTTGTTGCAGGTTAACCCCTTTGACCAGCCGGCCGTTGAAGCCGGAAAAATATTGGCAGTTGAGTATTTGCAAAAGATTTCTTGATGCGCATTGTATTTATGGGAAGTCCGGCGTTTTCCGTTACAATTCTTGACAGCCTGGTGACGGCCGGACACGATGTTGTGGCGGTGTATTGTCAGCCGCCGCGGAAAAAGGGGCGTGGGCATACGGTCCAAAAGGGCCCCGTCCACGAACGTGCAGAGTTGCTTGGGATTCCGGTTTTAACACCAGCATCCCTTAGGACCGACGACGCGCAGCGTGAATTTCAATCGCATACTGCGGAGGTTGCCATCGTTGCGGCCTATGGGCTTATTCTGCCGACTGCGATTCTTTTGGCGCCAACACGGAGGTGTATTAATGTTCATGCATCCTTGCTTCCAAGGTGGCGTGGGGCCGCCCCGATTCAACGGGCTATTTTGGCCGGGGATACTGAAACGGGCATTACGATTATGCAAATGGATGCGGGGTTGGATACGGGGGATATTTTGGCTATGGCGTCGATCCCCGTTACAACACAGACAACTACGCAAACCCTTCATGATGAATTGTCTGTGATGGGGGCAGGTTTATTGATTCAAACGTTGCAAAATCTTGATGAAATCACACCCATTCCGCAACCCATTGAGGGCGTGACCTATGCCCATAAATTAAGCAAGGACGAGGGGCTCCTCGATTTTTCCTTGTCGGCAAATGAATTGGGCCAAAGGGTTCGGGCGCTAAATCCATGGCCCGGAACATGGTTTGATCATGACGGGATCATCGTCAAGGTTTTGGAGGCTGAGGTTTTGGATCAGCCTGCGCCCGACAATGCGGATCACCCATGGATTATCCCGTGTGGGTCGGGATTTTTGTCGTTAAAAACAGTTCAGCGCGCAGGATCGAAACCCCTGAATGCTGCCGATTTTTTGCGGGGAATCCATTAGAAGGCCACGTAAGGTTTATACCATTTTCACAAATTATTAGTGAGTTTCCTGGATGGCCACGCTCTCTTCGTTCGTTCGCCATGACGTCATGGCGAGAAGGGCGCAGCCCGACAAAGCAATCCAGAGCTCATTAAGATTTATTGAAAGGGGGATTAAGCAAATATCTTCTGACTTTTTTGAACTACATTTCGTAAAAGTCTTGACTTTTCGGCAATTTGAAATATATTAGTCGCATGATCAGAGTACAGAAAAACATCATTTTAAAAGATCTGGAAAAGAAGATCGTTCTTCTTGTTGGGCCAAGGCAATCTGGCAAAACATACCTTGCAAAGGACATTGCACACTCTTTTCCCAATAGTCTTTATTTGAATTATGATCAGATCAATGACCGCAAGATTATACGGGGTCAATCATGGCTTGACCAAACCGATCTGCTTATTTTTGATGAGCTTCATAAAATGCCGGATTGGAAAAATTACATCAAGGGTGTGTTTGACACCAAATCAGACAAGATGCGCATTCTGGTCACGGGCAGTGCACGGTTGGATATCTATGATCAGTTGGGTGATTCCCTTGCTGGGCGATATTTTCGACATCGCTTGCTGCCAGTTTCGCTTTCTGAATTAAGACAAGCATCAGAAGCGGTAAATATCGACAGACTTCTGGAACGCGGTGGATTTCCGGAACCCTATTTCACGCCTGAGGTAATTGATGCCAATAGATGGCGACTTCAATATACAAACAGCCTTCTCAGTACCGATATTTTTGAAATAGACACTATCCATAATTTAAAAGGAATGCGTCTGGTTTTTGATCTTTTGCGCAACAGGGTTGGGTCGCCGATTTCCTACAAATCCTTGGCGGAGGATGTTGGTGTATCCCCGGCAACGATTAAAAAATATATCCAGATCCTAGAGGCAGTTTTCGTCGTGTTTGCCGTGACACCTTATTCGCGCAATATCGCCAGAAGCATTTTAAAAGAACCTAAGATCTATTTTTTTGATACAGCATTGGTCCAGGCTGATGCAGGGGCTAAATTTGAAAATCTTGTAGCCGTTAGTCTGCTAAAAAATGTATATGCAAGAATGGATAACAAAGCAGAAGACTGTTCATTACATTATTTACGCACAAAGGATGGACGGGAGGTTGATTTTGCCATCACAAATAATAACGAAATCGAAACGATGATAGAAGTCAAATTATCCGATCAAACCATCGGGAAGTCGCTTCGACTATTCAAGACAAAATATCAGCATCCGGCCGTTCAGTTAGTAAAATCTATCAAAAAAGAATACCAAGATGATGAAATTCAGGTTTTAAATGCCGAGAAATATCTTTCAAATTTATATTTGTGAGCAAACCAAAGGATAAAGCATACTATGAAAAATTGTTGGATCCTGTGTGACAAGGGGAAAATGGGAACGTACCGACAATGTTTGGCTCTGGCGCAGGCATTAGAAGAATCCATTCCCCTGACTGTGGAGCATAAGCAAATTGATTTACGCTGGCCGTGGCGTTTTTTGCCCCCTCATTTTGCTTTGGGAAAACGGACCGCGGGGGATATGCAACCCGATTTATCCCAACCTTACCCGGATTTGATTATTGCGGGCGGACGTCAGGCCGTTACAGCGGCGGTGGCCCTTCGGAAAAAATCATACACAATTGTGTTTCAAAACCCCCGGATTGAACCAGGTTATTTTGATCTTGTGATTGCACCGTATCATGACAATCTGCGGGGTGAAAATGTTATTCAAACCTTGGGGGCGATTCACCCCATCAAACAAGAAACCTTGGTTGCGCGACGTGCAGAATTAAAATTGGATCCCTCGAAAACGCACGTTGCTGTATTATTGGGCGGGGACAGCAAGCATTACACCTATACAAAAGAATGCGTCCTGCGGCTGGCAGAAAATTTGATGAAAATGGCGCATGGGGGGGGAAGCCTGCTTATTACCCCATCGCGCCGGACACGTCCCGATATTCTGGATCTGTTGGCAGGGGCCATTCAATCAGTTCCCCATCAAATTTGGCATGGGGATGGTGTTAATCCGTATATCGATTACTTATCCGCAGCAGACGCTGTTGTTGTGACGGGGGATTCCATTAGCATGATGTCAGAGGCGTGCATTACCGGCAAGCCCGTTTATATTCATGAATTACCCATTAAAAACAAGCGGTTCTTGGATTTTATGGACATGCTGTATCGGCATAACCACGCAAAGCCACTGGCAGAATTTAATTCAAGGCTGGGTGATTTTCAACAGCTTGATGAGCTGGGTCGTATTATCCCCGACGTATTAAGTCGCTTGGACTTTTGTATAAAGTAAGTATATACTGCCATTAAGATTACCGTCAAAGAAAATAAGTTTATGAAAAAAATTCTCTATATTGTAATTGGTTGTATCGGACTGGCATTGGTTGGGCCCAGTTTTGTTGACTGGGGCGCTTATAAAGAACCCATTTTGCAAAAAGCACAGGAAGCAACGGGATATACCCTGGATATCAGGGGGCCTGTGCGCATTAGCTTGCTTCCTATGCCGCACTTTGTGGTTAATGATTTATCAGTTAAGGCTAAATCGGGGGATAAAACGAAAAATCTTTTTGATGCAAAAAGCATTTCCCTGCGTTTGAACGTTCTACCCCTTTTGCGGGGAAAGATAGAGATTGATCAGGTGGAGATAATCGAACCTATTGCCAATCTTGACATTGCAAAGGATGGGACCCCGAATTGGGATGTTCAGCCTGAAAAAACCCTAAAAGTAGAAGAAAAATCAAAGAAAACGACTCCGGTTACTGTAGATCGTGCCCCCTTGGAACCTTCTGTGGATTTAAAGGTCAAGCCCTCGGCATCGTCCGCGTTCGATCTGGGTTTGCAGCATGTCATCATAACAAGGGGTTCTGCGCACTATAAAGATCAGCAGAAAGAAATAGACCAAAAACTGACGAACATTAATATAGGGGGTTCGATGAAATCACTATCGGGGCCGTATGATGTTACGGGAAGTTTGGAATCCAATGGGATCGCTTTCAAGGTGGATGCCAAAATTACTCACCTTTTTGTGGAACAATTCACGCTGGCTAAGATCCTTGTGTCTGCCACCAAAGACAAAGAAAATTACGGATCACTCAAGGCGGATTGGCATTTTAAGGGGAAAAATTTCAAGGGGACTGTCTCTGTTGATTCATTGAAAATCCCTTATACGGCGGACCTTCCCAATAAAAAAATAAACTTGCTTCAGGGTATTTCTGGCATAGCGCAGGCAGAGGGATCGAAAGATCTGGCCCGAATTCCAACACTGACACTGGCTGTTGGGGGGCTTAAGCTGGCAGGGTCGGGGACATATCAGGCGGGCCATGCGGTTGTAGACCTAGCCATGACAGAGGGGGATTCTGCCCTAGCCCTGAAAGCAGATGGAAAGACAACAGATAAAATCCTTTGGGATGGGGCAATTCAGATTTCATCGCCAAAGCCACAGGGATTTTTAAAGTGGTTTGGGGTTGATGAAAAAACACCCTATTTACAGGGGGCATTTAATTTATCCACTCAGCTTCAGGCAAAAAATGATACGTACACCTTGGCGGCCCTTAAGGCTAAGCTGGGCGATATAAATACGGATGGTGCGTTCGTTTTGAAATTTGTGGACCGAAACCCATCAATTCAAGGAACTGTTTGTGTTAATGTGCTTCGTTATGCGGATTATCAAGCGGCAAATGTTGGCGCGACTGTTTCGTTGCAAAATGGAAATCTGGCTCTGACATCACTATCGGCGCAGGCCTATGGTGGAACAGTTTCTGGTGCTGCCCAGATGAACAGGGGGAATGCTTACAAGGCGCAAATCGATATTCGAAACATTAATGTGGCAAGCCTTCCGGCAACCAAGGGGGGTCCCTTGAAAAAGGGAACATTAAGCGCGTCAGCAAATCTTAGTGCCACTGGGGAAACGGCTGATGTCCTGACCCGATCGTTGACCGGTGATATGAAATTTAATTTAAGCCAGGGGATTGTTGAAACTATTGATACCAAAAAATTTGTGGCCGACCTGAAGCAAGCCCGGAACCTTGATGGATTGAGTGTTCTTTTTGATGATTTGAAAACGCGCGCTGATGTCCCATTTTCATGGCTAAAGGGGGATTTTGTTGTGCGGAATGGTCGGGTAGACAGTCAAACAATTGATTTTGTTTCTGATGATATAACGGCCCAGGGAAAGGGAACCATCGATATCCCCGCATGGCGGCTTGATTTGCAATTTGCTTTGCGTGCCAAGGAATTGCCGAAGCTTCCTCCCATTATTCTGCGCGTCAACGGTTCTTTGGATGCCCCCGGTTATGGTATTGACAAGGACCAAATGGCCAAGCTTATTGTTCAAAGGGCAGCGACGCAGGCCGTTGATGACGTTGTTCATAAAACCGTAGACAAAGCGTTGGGCCAGGATGTGGGGAATGCCGTTCGGGGACTGCTGGGTGTTGTGGTGCCCGCTAAAAAGGGCGATACGGCAGGGAAAAAATCGGAAGAACAAAAGGCTGATCAGCCAAAGCCGATTAATCCACAGGATCTGGTTAAGGGATTATTGAGCGGTAAATGGTAGAGAGGGGTCGCTTGACCCCCTCCATTATTTCGGTTCAGGCACCCCCTTACGAACACCCGCTTGTAGCGCCACAGGTATTGCATTTCAGGCAGGTTCCATTCCTGACCATGGTAAAGTTCCCACACTCTGCACAGGAATCCCCCTGGTATCCCTGAAGTTTCGCTTGCATTGATTTTTCGGCGGCGTCCTCTTGCTTTTTAGGGTGAGCAGCAGCAGTGGTGGTTGTTGCTGTATCTATCAATGTAGGGGATTTAGATGGCCCCCCAATCGTATCTGGTGATAAATCTGTGGGCTGGACATGGGCCAGATCGTGACGCCCCAAATAGGTGATCGCCAATTCCCGGAAAATATAATCCAGGATAGAGGTTGCCATTTTAATGGTGGCGTTCCCTTCGACCATGCCTGATGGTTCGAAACGGGTAAACGTAAATGCCTCCACATACTCCTCTAATGGGACACCATATTGCAGCCCGATCGAGATCGCCATGGCAAAGTTGTGCATCAGGGACCGAAAGGATGCCCCTTCTTTATGCATATCGATGAAAATCTCACCAAGGGCGCCGTCTTGATAATCGCCGGTTCGAAGGTAAATTTTATGCCCCCCAACAACGGCTTTTTGTGTGTACCCCGTCCGACGATTGGGTAGTTTCTGGCGTTGCGATTGGAAAATGACCTTTTCGATGATCTTTTCAACAATGCGTTCTGACACGGCCTTGGCTGCGTTCGGCACGTCAATTTCCCCAGCATCATCCCCCAAAACAATAGAACTAAGCGGTTGTGATAGTTTTGACCCATCACGATAAAGCGCATTGGCTTTAAGACCCAGCGTCCAAGACAGCAAATAGGCATCCTTGCAATCCTGTACGGTTGCTGAATTGGGCATATTGATTGTTTTTGAGATCGCCCCAGATACAAATGGCTGAACGGCCGCCATCATGTGGATGTGGCTGTTGATCGACAAAAGACGCTTTCCGATTCGACCACATGGGCTTGCGCAATCAAAAACGGGCAGATGCTCGTCCTTAAGGTGCGGGGCGCCTTCTAGTGTCATGGTTCCGCAACAATAATTGCTGGCGGCTTCGACGTCGGCCTTTGAAAATCCAAGGGCAACGATAATATCAAACATTGGATCATTCAGCTGTGCATCTGTGAAACCAAGCGTTTTTTTACAGAAATCTTCGCCCAGGACCCATTTATTAAAGGCGAATTTGATGTCAAAGGCTGTGGCCAAAGATTGTTCCAGCTTTGCCAAAATATCATCAGTTAACCCTTTGGCTTTGAGGGAATCAAAACAAATCGTTGGCGATCCCTTCAACGTTCCATGCCCAACTGCATATAGAATAATCTCGTCGATTTGTTGTTTGGTGTACCCCAGTATTTCCAGCGCATTGGGAACCATTTGATTAATGATCTTGAAATATCCACCACCCGCAAGTTTTTTGAACTTAACAAGCGCAAAGTCAGGCTCCACCCCGGTTGTATCACAATCCATAACCAGCCCAATTGTACCAGTGGGGGCAATGACGGTCGTTTGGGCGTTGCGGTAACCGTACTTTTCACCCAATTTTAGAGCATAATCCCATGCCCTTTTTGAGGCTGTGATCAATTGGGGAAGGGGGCAGTCTTTTCCCTTTAAGGCTGTTGGGAAAATTGCCAAGCCTTCGTATCCTTTTGTTTCCCCGTGTGCCGCACGACGATGATTTCGAATCACCTGCAACATGGCGTCTTTGTTTTTGGAATATCCTGAGAATACCCCTAATTCCTTGGCCATTTTGGCTGATGTGGAATAAGAAACACCCGTTAAGATTGCTGCCAGTGATCCGGCAATGGATCGTCCGGCGTCGCTGTCATAGGGGATCCCAAGGGCCATAAGCAAACCACCCAGGTTGGCATATCCCAGGCCCAAGGTTCTGAATTCATAAGAAAGTTGAGCAATTGATTTGGATGGGAATTGTGCCATTGTGACAGATATTTCCAACACAACGGTCCAAAGCGCTGTGGCGTGTTCGTACAGATCAACGTCGAATTGCCCGTTCTTGTAAAAGGTCGCCAGGTTTAAAGACGCTAGATTACACGCTGTATCATCCAAAAACATATATTCTGAACAGGGGTTGGATGCATTGATGCGGCCGCTGTTTGGGCAGGTGTGCCATTCATTGATCGTTGTGTCAAATTGCACGCCCGGATCAGCGCACGCCCATGCGGCATAGCTGACTTCCTCCCAAAGGTCGCGGGCCTTCATGGTTTTCATAACACGACCATCGGTTCTGGCCTTTAGGGTCCAGTCTTTATCATCAAGAACCGCTTTTAAAAAGTCGTTTGTGACCCTAACTGTATTATTGGAATTTTGTCCGGATACGGTGGCGTACGCCTCTGAATTCCAATCGGTATCATAAACGGGGAAATTGATTTGTGTGTGTCCCAATTGTGCCAATTGGATGGTGCGTTGGATGTAATTCTCAGCAATAAACACAGCCCTGGCGTCCTTGATGGCCATTTTTAGGGGGAGGTTCTGCTTTGGATCATATTTTTTATCGGCTGGTAAATCGGTGTTTTGGCAGGCGTCCATGATCCGTGACAAATGAAGCTTGTTCAGCTTTGACCCCGAAACCAATGCTGCAACTTTTTGTTCCTCGATTACCTTCCAGTTAATGAATTCCTCGATATCGGGGTGATCAATATCCAAAACGACCATTTTTGCGGCTCGACGCGTTGTGCCGCCAGATTTAATGGCCCCCGCAGACCGATCGCCGATCTTAAGGAAGCTCATCAATCCAGACGATTTTCCGCCCCCTGATAGGGATTCCCCAGACCCACGGATGGCGGAAAAATTACTGCCTGTACCAGATCCATATTTAAAAAGACGGGCTTCGCGAACCCAAACATCCATAATGCCGCCTTCGTTGACCAAATCATCTGTGACTTTTTGGATGAAACAGGCGTGCGGTTGCGGACGTTCATAGGACGAATCCGATGCCGTGAGCGTGCCCGTTTTGTCGTCAACGTAGAAATGCCCCTGTGAGGGGCCGTCAATTCCATAGGACCAGTAAAGCCCCGTATTAAACCATTGCGGTGAATTTGGCGCGGCCATTTGTTGGCACAGCATGTACCGAAGCTCATCATAAAACGCTTGGGCATCTGCCTCGCCATCAAAATAATTACCTTTCCACCCCCAATAGGTCCAGGCGCCAGCTAATCGGTCAAACACTTGCGTGGCAGAGGATTCGCCAATGAACGATGTCCCGGGTTTGGCTTGTTTCTTTGAAAGCCATTCGGGGACTCCGTCTTCGGCGACCAGGGTGACTTCCTGTGGGATTCCGGCTTTTCGAAAATATTTCTGCGCCAAAACATCACACGCAACCTGTGACCAGTGCGCTGGAACGTCGATGTCTTTTTGACAAAAAACGACCGACCCATCGGGGTTGCGGATCTCGCTAGTGGTTTTACGGAAGTCAATCCCGGTATAAGGGGATTGACCAGCAACAGTACAGCGGCGATGTATTTTCATTTTGGCCTTTCCATGAGCGAAAATATGGGACAATTTTTCACAAATTATACTAAATGTAGTATGTGTGATGGTTTTTCCATCGATATGTTGATGCTAATTGACCACGAACACACTAAAAAAGCAAGGCCTGAAATTTCAAAATACTATTTTTAACCCGAGGATGACAACTGCGGGGAATCCTTTGAAAGACGAAGGGTGTAAATAAAACTAAATCACACCCGCCATGATATGAACATCGACCACGGGTTTTTTACCGAATCGCTTGTTTGTTATTTGACGAATGACTTGCTTGACAGCCTCCAGGCGCGCTTTCTCATTCTTATAATCCACCAAAAGGATATCCCTTATCCCCTTGTAAAGGTCACGGGCCAGGCCATCTGTTTCCTCGCCAGGTTCTGTCACGCCCAAAATCGTAAATTGCGGGGATCGCAGCAATTGCCCGGTGTCATCAACCAGCAGACTGGTAACAATTGTTCCCTGAAGCGATAGTTTTAGGCGATCCCTTAATGGTTGACTGCCCGTCGATACCATCCGATTCCCATCTACCGCCCATCGCCCCGTTGGCAAAAGTTCAATGATTTTTGTTTGGCCCGCTTCCATTTGGATCAGGCTGCCGTTTTCCGGGATAACTGAATCGAACCCCTCGGCTTTGGCAAGCTTGGCATGTTCTTGTATATGACGTGCCTCTCCGTGAACGGGAATGGCCACCTTTGGACGAACCCAGCGATACATTTTCCGAAGCTCATCCCGCGCCGGGTGACCGGATACATGGATATCCTCGTCATTGGCGGTAACGATTTCAACGCCGGATTTCACAAGTCGATTTTGCAAAATGGCAATGCTTTTATCGTTGCCCGGAATAACGCGGGACGAGAAAAAGACGATATCATTTTTCCCAAATTTAACGACCGGATGCTGTAGGCTTGCTATGCGTGCCAGGGCAGCCCGTGGTTCGCCTTGTGAGCCTGTGCTGATGAACAAAACCTTTTCTGGGGGCATGCTCATCGCCTCTTCGTCGGTGATAAAGCTTCTAAGTTTTCCCAAATAACCGGCATATTTTGCAGCCTCAACCATTTTGAAAAGGGAGCGCCCTAGCAGTGCCACTTTTCTGCCGCATGCCTCTGCTGCCAATGCTGCCGTTTCAAGACGTGCCACATTGGATGCAAAGCACGCAACGGTAACCCGGTGGTTTGGATATTTTTCGATCTGCTTGATCATCTCATCCCGAACGTCTTGTTCTGACCCCGCCTCGCCATCGCTAAACACGTTGGTTGAATCGCAGACCATGGCCAAAATGCCCGCATCGCCCAGTTCTATCAGTCGTTGATGGTCTGTGACTTCACCAACCAATGGTGCGGGATCGATTTTCCAATCCCCGGTATGCAGAACAGTCCCAAGGGGTGTTGTGATGGCCAATGCATTTGGCTCAGGAATCGAATGCGTTAATGTAATGAATTCAATATCAAACGCGCCAATTTTGATGTTGCCACATAAAGGAACCTCGATAATTTGAACCTGGGACCCCCATGATTTTTCTTTAATCTTTCCCCGGACAATTTCCGCCGTAAATGGTGTTGCATAAATTGGACACCGCAAATAAGGCCATAAATAAGGGATTGCGCCTACGTGGTCTTCGTGTGCATGTGTTAAAACCAACCCAATCAAGTTTTTTTGAAAGGGCAAAATCGCTGTTGGATCGGGGGTCAGAACATCAATCCCCAGACGATCATAGAATGTAACACCCAAATCAACCATTAGCCACTGTTGATCATGCCCAAATAGATTGAGGTTCATTCCAATTTCGTTGGCGCCACCTAGGGGTAAAAACCAAAAATCCTTTTTGCCAGGCAGTTTCATCGTGTTTATTCCTTACCGTTTCCGCGTTGTTTTGTTGGGTTTTTATTGATTGTAGCTGAATTGATCCTAATGCCATTTTAGATGTAATAGAAGCTTTTTCTCGGTATCTGAAGATATCTAGAGGTCCATTTACAAAAAATTAAGGATGCTGTGATAGATTTAATATAATAACGTTCACTAAGCACAGGGTCTGTCATGAGCAAGCAAAGAATTAGTCTAGAATCAATCGATTTCCCCAATGCAAATCTTGATAAAGTTTTTGATCAAAACACAGGCAGGGCAATCTATACCGACCGATGGCTGCGGGATCGTTTAATTTATGCGGCAATTCTTGGCAAATACACAGACGATGCTATTTCCCCTGAAAATTATGGGGCATTTTCTTTTTTGGGTGCGTCCATTTATGATTCTGTTGCACGGTGTTTCGATGACTATGGGCGCCTGCCAATCTCATCGGATGAATTGCGGCTTTCATTGGATCGATTTGTTGTTGCCGGCACCTTAAAAGGGGAGGGGGATATTTTTTGCCTGGCGATTTCACCTCGACTGTTGGCTTCATTTTCTGACAATGTTGATTTTATCGTGCGCGATCTTAAGGCGTCCATCGAGCAAGGGGATGATCCTGTTCAACAGTGTCTTGAGGACTATGGCCACCCGACCAACCTGACTGATTTGTATCCGATTGAATCACGATACGGATTGATTCGCGCGATTCATTTATTGGACTCCTCGGAACAAAATCGTGTGGCGCTTGTTGTGAAAAATCTAAGATCATCGCACCTTTATAAAAATTCCTTGATCAATTCGATTGATTTACAACTCAACGAGGATAGTCACGCGTCGTGGGTTGCTGCCATCACGCCACACCTAAAGGATGCAACCATTTATGACTTAAGTGCTGAATTTAGCGAAGCAGTTGGTGGCCTTGGGCGGGTTCAGCAATATCATATTGGGTGGATGCGTCGCCTTGGGGCAAATGTTATTGCCTGCGAACCACAATATAAATTCCTTAGAAATGTTAAGGTTGACCCGGATGATTCCGATGAAATCGCCTTTGATCCATCCCTGTTAAGTTACCCAACAACCGTCATCAGTAAAGAAACATATCAATTTTCATTTGGTGGAAAAGAAATCCCCATGGAGGTTTCGCGTTGTCTCAATGAAAAGGGGATTTCGGTTCTGCAGTTTTCGGACGTTCCAGATCAAAATGGGGCCTACCCTTTTGGATATTCTTTCATGAGGAACGTTTATAAATACGCACAGGATCATACGCGGCACTCTCTCGAGGCGCCCGCCCATGATAACCTTCCAACGTGGATTCAGTTTGGGGCATTTTTTGCCAAGGCATTGTGGGTTTATATTCGCAACACAGAATATGCCCGTTATCAGGAATCCCAACAACAGGGAAACCCCTATCATCCCGCCATCATTAATGCAAACGAAGCCCAAACGTTACTGGTCCCCGTTTTTCGTTTGATTGACTACCGTGATGCTGTAAAACGCGGCGACACAGATTATGCAACATTTTTGCGAAACTTTATGATTTGCGGAACGACCCATACCTATAAAAACCGGGGGATTTTTGATGAAATAAAGTCCGGTGCTTACAATAAAGAAAAGCTTTATGTTTTGGGCATACCCGAAGAATTTCATTATTTATTTGCTAGCTATCCGTTAACCTCTGCAGAAACCGAGATCCCCTTTGTGACCGGAAATTCCTTTATGGATGTGACAAGTGCTGGTCTAAAAACGGCAGAGATTGCCAAGGGCGTTTCGGCATTGCATGCGAAGGAGGTTCACGCCTGGGATCCAACCGTGAAAAAGATTTATGGCATTGCGAATGGTGATGCCATCGAAGATTCAGCGAAATATTTCGTTGCTTATCTTGGGGAATTGCAAAATCGGGGGGATGTTCCAAATGATGTAGTGTATCCCTATATTCCATCGGGGGTTGTAAGGGCCGTTAAACGTTTTGCCAAAGAAAATCTAACATTAAAGAATCGTTCGCTGAAATTGAATCCCGATCAATTGGTTGTTGCCTATAGTGGGCGCTGGGTCGAGGAAAAGCGCTGCGCCGTTGCATTCAATTTCCTAACCGAGGGTCGGGATCTTATTCTGGATGATTCCAACACCGTCATTCGCCTTGTAAAGGCAGGCATTCAGGTTGTCATTTATGGCAATGTTCAGGATTACGAACCCTATATAGCGGAAAAAGCCCGGGAGCTTCAAGCCTACATAAAAAATAATTTAAAGGACTGGGCGATAAATTCCCTAAATCCACTGGGACAATTTATTTTTGTTCCGAATTTTAGTTTGGATGATCAGCTTCGTCTTTTACCGGCTGTGGATATTCAAATACAATGTTCGCAGCGGGCGACGGGCGCGTCCGAATATACGGAATCCAATGTGACGGCAAATGGGGGGCTGTCTATGGGGTCATCCTATCACGAGGGAATCATTCAAAAGCACGGGATTCCCCTAAACTTTGGTGTGACAGGATGGGGAAATTCAGTGGTGCCCGTGCTTGAAACGCCATCAAGCTATTTTGATCAAATTCTGAAAATAGACCAGTTGCGCAAGCAGTCGCTGCTTTATGACTATCAATCAAGCAGCATTTTAACTAGCTTGGCTCTTAATGCCCAACAAACAGCCGCTGAATATTTGCGCCTTTGGGAAAAGCATTATCACCCATCATCACCTTTTTATTACCAGAAGTTTGATTTGCCTTTGGTGGAGAGCCAAAATAAGCTTGCAAATGAGTAAGTTTTAGGCCAAATTTACCCCAATAGGGTGGTCAGCCCTGGACGCTATTTTGCAGTCTTGACAAAAGGGATTTTGTGGGCCACATGAAAATGTGTCAATGCTGCTTATCGCCGGAAAGTGAAAGATGAAGGAATCATTCAAGCCAATACTGATATCGTCTTCTTTTGAACGTATCCATGGTTTTTTTATTTCAAATATAAAGCAAGATTTAATGTATGCAAATAAATGATCTCTCATCAAAAATATCAAATAATCGCGCCTTTATAAGAGCGGCCATTGATAGAGTTATCGATAGAGGCTGGGTGATCCTTGGACCAGAGGTTAAACAATTTGAAACCAGTTTTGCGGCTTATCTGGGTGCACACCATTGTATCAGTGTTGCCAATGGAACGGATGCGATTGAGTTGGCTTTAAAAGCTCTTGAGGTCAACAAAGGGGACTGCGTAGCAACGGTTGCCAACGCAGGTATGTATACAACAACCGCCTTGTTGGCGATTGGTGCTTTGCCATTTTTTCTTGATGTAGACAAAATGACGCACAATACAACATTGGCCGAAGTTGAGCGCGCCATTAAAGAGGGAGCAAAGGCCGTCGTTGTTACACATCTTTATGGATTGGCCGTTCCAGAAATCGAAAATATTGCTTTGCTGTGTCGTCAAAACGGGGTTCCTCTTTTGGAGGATTGTGCACAGGCACATGGTGCAATGATGAATGGAAAGCGCGTTGGTACGTTTGGCGATGCCTCTAGTTTCAGCTTTTATCCAACAAAAAATCTTGGCGCACTTGGCGATGGCGGCGCTATCGTGACCAACAGTTCTGCTGTCGCTGAAAAAATTTCCCGTCTTCGTCAATATGGATGGACGGCAAAATATCGGGTCGAGATCCCTGGTGCACGTAATAGTCGGCTCGATGAAATGCAGGCTGCTATTCTTTTGGCTTTTCTTCCAAGTCTTGATTCCAGCAACGATCGGCGACGTGAAGTTGCAAAACAGTATAATGAAAAAATACATCATCCAAAAATCGATGTACCTGGACACCACGGAAACGGGTATGTTGCGCACTTGTACGTTGTGCGTAGTCAAGATCGGGACAGTCTGCGCGCCCATTTGCAAAGTTTAGATATTGCATCTGATGTGCATTATCCAATTCCTGATTACAGACAGCCGGTATTTGGGGGCCACTTTTCGGGGACACACCTAGAAAACACCGACTGCTTGGCTAGTGAAGTATTGACGTTGCCGTGCTATCCGGAAATGACCGACAGAGAGGTTGATCAGGTTATTTCGGCTGTCAATGCGTGGCAATCATGAAATTCTCTGTCATTATTCCGGTTTATAAAAACCAAGGGTCGATCCCACGATTGCTTCAAACATTGACATCTATGAGCCATGAATTGAACGGCCCCATGGAAGTGGTGTTTGTGGTTGATGGTAGTCCTGATGATTCTTTTGTATTGCTTCGTGATGCACTTGATGGGCTGGATTTTTCGGCACAGCTGTTGGTTCACTCCAGAAATTTTGGGTCCTTCCCTGCTATACGTTCGGGATTGATAGCGGCTCGTGGTCAGTATTTTGGCGTAATGGCGGCCGATTTACAGGAACCCCCAGATCTGCTAATTTCCTTCTTTAAGGCTCTTGATGCCGATGAATGTGATGTAACTATTGGAACGCGAATAAGTCGCAATGATCCATTTATGTCCCGACTGGCATCGGGTGTATTCTGGAAATTATACCGACGCCTGGTTGTTCACGACATGCCAGAGGGGGGTGTTGATATTTTTGGATGCAATCAACTGTTTCGCGATCAACTGGTTCGGCTGGAAGAATCTCGGTCCTCTCTAATAGCTCTTATCTTTTGGTTGGGATTTCGACGCAAGCTTATTGGCTACGAACGCCTTGCCCGCCAAGAGGGTGTCTCAGCCTGGACACTCAAAAAGAAGATTGATTTCATGATGGATAGTGTCTTTGCTTTTACCGATTACCCCATTCGATTGTTAACCAAGATTGGAATAATTGGATGTGCACTATCTGTTGTTTTTGCAGCGATTGTATTTTCTGGGCGTCTATTGGGGGCAATCACTGTTCCGGGTTATGCGGCGATCATGATTGCTGTGTTTTTTTTCGGAACGCTCAATTTGTTTGGGCTTGGTTTAATTGGAACCTATGCTTGGCGTGGCTATGAAAACAGCAAGCAACGACCGCTATCTGTTGTGTCAATGAGATTTGAAAACCACAAATGAAGCGTACGAGATAAACGATGATAGAATTAAAAAAAATTCACCCGACATTTATTGTTGGATTTTCGTTTTTATTAATTATTGGGTTTTATTTTTTTATTGAGCAAATATTAAGGCCTGTTGGTGGTGATGCTCCCTCTTATATGGAGATAGCCAGGGCATACAACTCAAAAAGTATCGTTGCTGCGCAAACTGACTCACATAGGACATTCGCTTATCCATGGATATTGTCATTGCTCATAAAGCTGTCTGGTATTGCCAATTTTCCAGATATATTGCTCATATTCGTGTTTCAAACGACGGCGTATTTGTTTGCAACGCTTCTGATAGTCTCCTCGGTTTCGAACCATTCATCCAAGTTGGCATCGATATTATTTGTGGCGCTTTGCTTTAATATTTATGTCATTCCGTATCACGGCATAACCCTTACAGACTCATTATATACGTCCATTTCCATAATGATCTTCGGTATTTTGATTCGTCTGGAATGCTTATCTGCCCCAGGAAATAACGATCTCGTTAAGTGGATTTTTTATTTAATATTTCTTTTAAGCTGGGGGATTGTCATTCGCCCGGCTGCAATTTGGCTTTCTGTGCCAGTTTTTTACTGTATAGTTCGACTGTTTACGAAGGGTTATGTTAAAATAACTGATCTAATTTTGGTTTTAATTACAGGAGCAGTCCCATTATATATTCAAATATGCTTAAATGTTTTGAATTACAAGGTAATTAGCTTTCTTCCAGCTGCAAATTTAGGGGGAATGCAAATACAGTGGGGTATTGAAAATGTTAAATACGGCACTTGGATGGGTAATGGCGGTATTGGTAATTACTACTCATCGAAGTCGATAATAGGAACTGTAACAGACCCAAGTATTAGGTGGTATTTTGGCAATCCATCCAAGGCCATAAGGTTGTTGAGTTTGAAAATGGTTGGGGCATTCGATTTTGATTACCTTATGCCCTATCCATATCGAAAATTAGCCCTTGGATGGATCCCTTCATTTTTATCATTTTCAATACTTTGGTTTGGTTCCTTGGGTGTCGTTTTTCATCTTTTTACTGGAAAATTAAGGGCACTGGGATCTCGTTTTATGCCATTGATTATTTTTCTGAGCTGGTCATCTGTTGCATTGATATCAGCGTTGGAGCTAAGATTTACACTGCCTCTTCTTAGTTATTTTATTGTTGTTGGGAGTGTTTTTATATTTTACCTGCTAAATGGTAGCAAAAAATGGATCTGTATTTCTTTTATGGGATGCATTATTTCTATGCCAATTTTTTATATTACGGCTAAATTTATCAGATCTCTTAGTAGTGTAATTTCTTAGTAATAACAAAATCACTGCGATTCTGAATTCGATTCATTTTTTATGAAATGTCAAGGAATATAAATGTTACCAACGATCAAAATTCACAATACTGCCGATGTCCAGACAACCAATATCGGATCCAGAACAACAATCTGGCAATTTGTATCCATTCTTTCGGGGGCACAAATAGGTTCCGATGTTAATATTTGCGCCCATTGTTTTATTGAAAACGATGTGATCGTTGGAAACCGAACAACAATTAAGTGCGGTGTTTATCTGTGGGATGGCATTCGTTTGGGGGATGATGTTTTTGTGGGGCCAAACGTTACTTTTAGCAATGATAAATACCCACGTTCAAAAATTTATCCAGATTCCTTTCTTGAAACCATCGTCCAAGACGAAGCCTCTATCGGTGCTGGGGCTATATTATTGCCAGGAATTACCATAGGTCGCGGAGCAATGATTGGTGCTGGCGCGGTGGTTACCAAATCCGTACCGCCCTATGCCGTTGTGGTTGGCAATCCAGCAAAAATTGTTGATTATACTAAAAAAACAACATTGGCAGACGACGTAGCCCCCTCAAAACGAATCGGCATAGGTGGTGTGACCCTGTGCCGCCTTAAACGCATCAATGACAAGCGCGGAGATCTTTCGGTTGGGGAATTTCCAACCGACATTCCATTCAACCCCAAGCGGTATTTTCTGGTTTTTAATGTTCCAGATAATGAAACCCGCGGTGAACACGCCCATCATGCGTGTCATCAATTTTTAATTTGCGTAAAGGGGAGCTGTGTGGTGACCGTTGATGACGGTGAATCCCGCCAGGAAATCTTGCTTGAATCACCCGACGTAGGTATTTATTTGCCCCCCCTAATATGGGGCGTCCAGAGAAAATACTCCAACGACGCTGTTTTGCTTGTATTTACATCAGACTATTATGATGTAGATGACTATATTCGAAATTATGCTGAATTCGTTGAGATTGCTCAGACGAAAAACCGGAAGTTAGATGTTGTGTTCATCCCCCAAGACGATCTAAGATCTAAAAATTAGTTTTCTGTCAAAGCGCGACAAATAGTGAATCTTACCCCAAACAAAAGTCATCAGGATTTTTCTGGTCCGTTAAATTTTTTCACCGTATTGCGCAGTGAATGGAGGTGGTGTCTTTTTGGGGCCATTGTTTCATTTGTGCTAGCCAGCGTTTTAGTGACTGGATTTCCCCGGGGTTTAGTGCCAAATCTTGCATATCCTTACATCTATGGTGGGGATGGTCTAAGTCATCTGTGGATGATACGGTGCATTATGGAGGGGTGGATATTTGAAAATTCCCGAAACGGATTCCCTTTTGGATCTGGTTTTCTGGATTATCCGGGATCGGACTTTGGCAATCTTCTTGTTTTAAAGTTGATTGGTTTTTTTTCCGGGGAAACCCAGTCGGTCTTTAACTTATTTTTCTTGTTGAGCTTTCCGGTGACGTTTATTACGTCCTTTTGTGTGCTGAAATCAATTGGTTTGATTCGTTGGTATGCTCTTGCCGCAGCCGCACTTTTCACATTTTTGCCGTTTCATTTTCAAAGAATACCCCACCTTTTTTATACGTGGTATTTTGTTGTTCCGTTATTTTTTTATGCAGCCTTTTTTATTGCCTATAAAACGAATAACGAAACGGTTTATGGTGGAAATTGGAAAAAGAATCTTTTTAAATTCATTTTTTTCATTAGCCTTGCGTTGTTTGGAGTTTATTATGCATTTTTTGGAGCCATAGTCTTTGCTGTTGCGGGACTTGCTGGCTGGGGCAGAAGTGGCGATATTTCCTGCATAAAGCAGTCCGCGATCGCCGTTGCCATTGTATCTTTCGGTGTATTAATAAATGTCGCCCCTAGTATTGTTTATAAGTGTATGAATGGATCGAATCCAGAAGTGGCAAGAAGGAGCTCTGCAGAGGCAGAAATTCATGGACTTAAATTGATCCAGATGGTCATTCCGCGCGCCGACCATCGGATAAAGCTTTTTTCTAAAATAACGCAAAAATACCAAGTGGGTCGCCCGCTTGTCCATGAGAACGCAACCGCTACCCTTGGAATCGTAGGGGCGTCTGGATTTTGTTTCCTTGGATTGGTTCTTTTGCTTAAACTATCGGGTCGATCAGTTGATTCACGTCTGGTGTTTTTGTCGATGATTGTTTATGTTCTTTTCTTGTTTGGTACAATTGGTGGCCTTGGGGCGATATTTTCTTTTTTCATTTCGCCCCTTATGCGCGGATGGAACCGAATTAGCGTTTTTATCGGGTTTGGTTCAATTGCTGCATTTTTTTTCATACTTCAGGATAGGATTGAACGTTTCGGCTCTCGGTCAAAATCAACAGGAGCATTCCTGGTATCGGCCGGTATTGTGCTTTTGTTGGGATTATTCGATCAAACTGTTACCAATTCTATGCCTGGTGATTCGACCAAAAGCGCCTATAAATTGGATAAAGATTTTATTGAGCAGATTGAACGGTCTGTTCCGAAAGGAAGCGCCATCTACCAATTGCCGTACATACCATTTCCAGAGGCCCCGATACTTCATCGATTGGATGAATATTGCCTAACGGCGGGTTTTATCCATTCAAAATCGCTGAATTGGAGTTACGGCGGAATAAGGGGTCGCAAGGGTGACCTTTTCTATAAAGCCCTTTCCCAAAAACCAACCGCAGAACAAATTAATACAATACGAAAAATGGGTTTTTCTGGGATTTATATTGATCGGCGCGGTTTTGCAGACAATGCGGATGCGCTCATTAATGAACTGACTGCGCTGCTTAAGGCTGAACCAACCCTAAAAAGGGCGGATGGCGAGGTTGCTTTCTTTCGATTGGAACCAATACTTTATGCCTCGGCTGAAAATACACCTTCTATGAGAAATGGATTCCATTCATGATAAACAAATGCCTTACAATCTCCTTTCTTAAATCACTATCATTCTATGCATTTCTTGTTGTATCCATTTTTCTGATTTCATTTTATATGATTCATTACGATGATTTTTACTTTGGTTCTGATGCCGCTTGTCAAGTTTTGTTCGCAAATGAGGTGTTTGAAACGGGGCAGTTTTTTCCAAAAGATTTTTATTTTGGAAACGGCGATTTTCATATTTTTCAAAAATATCTTGCTATTTTTCCGTTTCTTTATTTTTTTAAACCTGGGTATGTGCTGTATACGCTAGCGGAATTTGTGGCTACTTTCTTCTTTTTGCACAGTATTTGGCTTTTGACATCTCTTACAGAGGCCTCAGCACGAAAAAGATTGATCTTTATTGCTTTCATTTGTTCTTGTATTTCCGCACCCCTGAGGGATAGTTTGTTTGGTCTTGGAATTTATTCTGCCTATGTATCAGTTATGTTTTACATGATGTATTACAATTATCTTTATATGGTCTGCGAACAAAGTTCAAAAACATTAATGAAATTATGTTTTTTATTCTTAATATCATTTATTTCCAATCCAAAAAGGGCATTTTTTTATAATGTCATTCCTGTGACATGTGCCTCATTTTTTTATTGCTATGTCTTGCAAAATATTAAAAAAGATATTGCGCTCAGATGTCTAAAAATTCTAACCATGGTAGCTGCTGTTGGATCCGGTCTGTACTTTTACTTCCTGCACAAAGTTTACATGGTGGGGACAGTAGAATTTTTTCCACTTAATTCATTAAGAGTTATATTGAACAATATCCTTGATTTGCGTTTTTACGGACAATACATATATGATGTTCCATGTTTCTTACTATCAATAATAGGTATCATATCATTTTATATTGTTTGCATTAATAGTTTATTTCACAGAAAAGACAATGGTTTATTTTATATTTTATTATGCTCGGTAGTATCCTTTCTAAGCTCTCTGTCCTTTTTGGTTTTAAAACTGCCCGCGGATATTGCTCGAACTAGTTTTAGATACCTTGATATCTCCTTTGTGTTGTTATTGGTGATATTTTTCTTCAGTCCTCGCAAAAAAGCCTTTCTGAAGTTAGCTTATTATATCGCTATGGCCTGTTTTATTCTTAATTTCTACATGTTTGCACAGATCACAAAAAATTATGACGCTGTTATTGATCGATCAAAACAAAATGTATTATCCGATTTCTTAAGTAAAAATGATTTAAAATATGGATATGGAGCATACGAAAATGCAAACGCTGTTACTGCTTTAAGTAATAATGATGTAAAATTAAGATCTATATTATTTTATTCAAATCGTATAATTCCGTTTCGCTGGCTTTCGTCTGAGCGATGGTATAGGCAGGATGCTTGGGTTGGAAAAACGTTTCTAGCGCTAACGGCGGAAAAAGCTCATGTCATTGATTGGAATATTTTGGAAAAATATATCGGAAAACCAGAAAAAGAATTAGAATGCGGACAATTTAAAATTTTCATTTTTCCCGAAAACATAGCAAAATATTTGCCAGGATGGGACATGACTTATTTGAATAAAGCAAGTTTTCTTGCAAGCAAGGATAAAAATCATACTGCGGGGACTTATGTCGAAACATATCGCGATCTTGGCCCTGCGATAGTTGCCCAACCCAAGGAAATTGGTTATTTGCATTTTGGACCCTATGTGGACGTTGAACCCGGGGAATATGAGATTGAGTTTGATATACTGGCCGACAGTCACGACGCACAAGATGTTCTAAAGATAGACGTCGTAACCAATGCATCAACCCCACTGAAAGAAGAAAGCATGAAAGAATGCAATGGTATAAAACGCCTGCGAGTTAAGCTCGATCAGAGAATGACGCTTGAATTTCGTGTGTATTCATTGGGTTTGGTTCCTGTCGTTTTCAAAAGCGTTAGCATTCAAAATGTAAAAGGATTAAACAAAAAGGAGCAAACTTTACCATGATTTTTGTAACTGGTGGCGCGGGGTTTATTGGTTCCAATTTTATTTTGGAATGGTTTTCAAAAACAACCGAAGCCCTTTTAAATTTAGATAACTTGACCTACGCAGGAAATCTTGCAAACCTGGAATCTGTAAACGATAAGGCACACTATCATTTTGTCAAGGGGGATATTAATGATCGCACTCTCTTGAATGCTCTTTTTGATGCTCATAAACCTCGTGCGCTTATTAATTTTGCTGCAGAAAGCCACGTAGACAGATCCATTCACGGGCCTGCTATATTTATCAAAACAAACATCGAGGGAACATTTGCATTACTAGAGACGGCCAAAGAGTATTGGAGTTCCTTGGCGGCGGATGATAGGGAAAAATTCCGTTTTTTACATGTTTCAACCGATGAAGTTTATGGATCCCTGGACGAAGATGCTCCGCCATTTTCTGAGACACATCCCTATCAACCAAACAGTCCCTATTCGGCCAGCAAGGCTGCTAGCGATCATTTAGTGCGTGCATGGCATCATACTTATGGATTTCCAGTTTTAACGACGAATTGTTCAAATAATTATGGGCCCTACCAATTTCCTGAAAAGTTAATTCCCTTGACCATTGCGCGTGCTTTGCAGAATAAAAATATTCCCATTTATGGTGATGGAAAAAATATTCGCGATTGGCTGTATGTTGGGGATCACTGTAATGCCATTATGGTTGCATTGAACGAGGGAAAAGTTGGCGAGACATATAATATTGGCGGTTGGAATGAAATCAAAAACATTGATATCGTAACAACGATTTGTGATCTGCTGGACGAACTAAGGCCAGACGCCCTTGGGCCCTATAAGCGGCTCATTACGTTCATACAGGATCGCCCTGGACATGATCGTCGATATGCAATTAACGCAACAAAAATCCACAAAGACCTTGGTTGGCATCCACAGGAAACGTTTTATACAGGCATCAGAAAAACCGTTGAATGGTACCTAAGCAACCAAGACTGGGTGAAAAATATTGAAAGCGGGAGCTATCAGAATTGGATCCAGAAAAACTATAGCAATTGTTTGTAGGGGAAATTTTTGAGATGAAAAAACGTAAAGGCATTATATTGGCAGGCGGATCCGGTACCAGATTGCATCCCCTGACCACTGTTGTTTCAAAACAATTATTGCCAATTTATGATAAGCCTATGATTTATTATCCGCTGTCAACCCTGATGCTGGCTGGAATTCGGGATATTCTTATCATTTCAACGCCCCATGATATGCCTCAGTTTAAAGAATTACTGGGAGACGGATCCAAATGGGGGCTTAACTTTGAATATATCGTTCAACCTTCTCCGGATGGTTTGGCGCAAGCCTTTATTTTGGGCGAAGATTTCTTGGAAGGTGGTCCATCGGCCCTCATTTTGGGTGACAACCTGTTTTATGGCAGCAGCATCCAAAGTATACTCCATCGTTCATCCGCAAAGGAAAGTGGTGCAACAATATTCGCTTATGCTGTTCACGATCCGGAACGATACGGCGTTGTGCAATTTGATTCCCAAAACAAAGTTATTAATATCGAGGAAAAACCAAAAAAACCGCTATCGCGCTATGCAGTAACGGGTCTTTATTTTTATGATGAACACGTCGTTGAAATAGCCAAGTCTGTTAGGCCCTCTGAACGGGGTGAATTGGAAATCACAGATATCAATAATGAATATCTGCGACAATCTAATTTGTCAGTAGAGATCTTTGGGCGGGGATATACATGGCTTGATACGGGTACACACCAAGCCATGCTAGAGGCATCCCAATTCATCGCAACAATACAAAATCGCCAAGGATTTCAAATTGCAAACCCAGAGGAAATTGCATGGCGTCAAGGGTGGATTTCTCTCGATCAGCTAAAAGATCTTGGGGGGATTTTAATGAAGTCTTTATATGGAAAATACCTATTGGATTTGGAATCCTCACCAAAGGGCTCTAGCTGATAGAGGAGATTGCCTTGGACGAATTATGCAGCAGCCTTTAAAAGGTGGCAAAATTGTGCTACGAAGGAAGATACACCAATTTAAAATATGCGTAGGCTGTGGAGGTTTTTTTGAGCCAGGTTATTAAATTCCTTGTCCCTGTTGTTGTGGGATTGTGTTTGTTCTTTATGCCAATGCCGGTGGGCGTTGATCCAAAGGGCTGGCACTTGTTCGCCATTTTTGTCCCTACAATTCTGGGAATTATCTTGAAACCGCTTCCCATGGGACCTGTGGCGTTATTGGGTTTGGTGACAGCAATCCTGACGGGAACATTAGAACTAAAAGACGGATTATCAGGATTTTCTTCGCCCGAAATTTGGTTGATCGTTTTTGTATTTTTTATTGCCCGCGGAATTATTAAAACGCAACTGGGAACCCGGGTTGCCTATTTATTTGTCCGGATGCTTGGAAAACGAACACTGGGCCTTGGATACGGAATGATATTGACAGAATTATTCATAGCCCCCGGTATTCCTAGCAGTGCCGCCAGGGCGGGTGGCATCATGTATCCAATTTTGCGATCCATTTCCCAAGCCTTGGGCAGTGATCCAGAACACGGAACAGAAAGAAAACTGGGCAGCTATTTGACCCAGGTCTGCTTTCATGGAAACCTAATAACAAGTGCTATGTTTTTAACCGCTATGGCCGCAAATCCAATTGTGGTGTCCATTGCTGCAAAAAATGGGGTCACGATTACTTGGGCAAATTGGGCCTTGGCAGCCTCTGTCCCGGGGTTAACCAGCATTATTCTGATCCCGCTTATCCTGTACTTTGTTTATCCGCCAGAGGTTAAAATCCTGCCGGAGGCTGTCACCATTGCCAAACAAAAGTTGCATGAAATGGGCCCAATCAGCGGATCTGAATGGATCATGTTGGGCGTCTTTTCCATGATGTTGTTTTTGTGGATTTTTGGTAAGCAGTGGGGTATATCCACCTGCACAACGGCACTGTTGGGGTTGTGCTTATTGCTTGTCACAAAAGTCTTAACCTGGAAAGACATTCTAGAGGAACACGAAGCCTGGCATATCCTTGTGTGGGCATCCATTCTGGTCATGATGTCGGCTTATCTGGAAAAATTCGGATTCATTGCATGGTTTAGTGGATCCATGGAATCAATGGTATTAGGGTGGTCGTGGATGGCTGCTTTCATGGTATTGGCGCTTGTTTATTTTTATAGCCATTATTTCTTTGCCAGCAATACAGCCCACGTCAGCGCGATGTACGCCGCATTTTTGGCCGTATCCATTTCAGCGGGGGCACCACCCCTTTTGGCGGCGATGGTTTTAGGATTTTTAAGCAGTTTATTCTCAAGCACAACACATTATGGATCAACACCAGCTGTTATTTTGTTTGGAACGGGCTATGTGACAATGACAGCCTGGTGGAGCCTTGGGTTTTTAATCAGTATCGTCAATCTGTTGATATGGTTCGGTGTCGGCGGAATTTGGTGGAAAGCGTTGGGGATTTGGTAATGAACGCATCGCTTTCTGAAATAACGGCCGGTATTGTTGTTATCGGGAACGAGATTCTATCCGGTCGCACGCAAGATACAAACGTAGTCTATATTGCCCAGCACCTTACGGGGCTAGGAATAGATTTACAAGAGGTGCGCATCGTTCCTGACACAGAAAGCGCCATCATTAAGGCTGTCAATGAATTGCGCCCATTGTATACTTACATTTTTACAACTGGGGGTATTGGATCAACCCACGATGATATTACGGTCGTAAGCATCGCAAAAGCTTTTGAGTGTCCGTTAGTTGAAAATCCCGAAGCGATGAAAATATTGCAGGATAATTATGGTGAAACACAGTACGATTCTGTGCGTCGCCGAATGGCATTGATGCCCGACGGGGTAAGGCTAATTAATAACCCTGTGTACAAATGCCCATCGTTCCAAATAGAAAATGTTTTCGTTTTGGCTGGGCTTCCTTTGATTATGCATGATATGTTCCAATCCATCTTGCCGCGCCTCAAAAGGGGGAGGCCTATTTTCAGCTGTTCTGTAACAAGTTCCCTGTTGGAACACGTTATAACCGACGCATTATCAGAAATTCAGGATGCTCACCCCCAACTATCCATTGGCAGCTATCCCTTTCATGAAGCCAATCGTCATGGAACAAGCTTTGTTGTGCGCGGAACAAACAGAGATGACCTGACAAAGGCAATAGACGATTTGGCTGCGATGGTTCGATCTTTTGGTGCGGAACCCATTGTGGACTGTTAAAAATTAAGGCACTATTATGATATGGGTTATTTTTTGAGTACTATGTCATGCTGGTTCTTTTTGCAAAAGGGTTGATCGCGGGTTTTTCAATCGCGGCACCCGTTGGTCCAATCGGCATACTGTGTATTCAACGATCCCTTCAGGATGGATTTAAAATTGGGCTGATGACGGGGTTGGGGGCAGCCTGCGCCGATGGTTTGTATGGATTGATTGCCGGTTTTGGTCTGACATCCGTATCATCATTGTTTATGACGCATCAAAATTGGATACGGTTTATTGGTGGTACGCTTTTGCTCTATCTTGGTGTCCGATTATTCCGAACGATTCCGCCTGACCAATCGATGAAAAACCCCGATGAATTGCCGGCTCGACGATCATCGTGGTATACGTTCTCAGCAACATTCTTATTGACATTAACAAACCCAATAACGATTTTATTGTTTATTGCTGTGTTTTCTGGGCTTGAACTCAACACAACAAGCGCAAATTATGCTGAAGCTACTGTTCTTTCTATGGGTATAGTATTGGGCGCAACAGCGTGGTGGTTGTTGCTTAGCAGCGGCGTTTCCTTTATTTTTCGTCGACGCCTGAGCGTAACTGCCATGCGCAGAATTAATCAATTCTCTGGGATTGTTCTTTTAGCTTTTGGTATTTTTGTCTTAGCGATAAGATAGGGAATATTTTTATTCACCTCGGATAGTTAGGAAAATCATGGCAGGACATTCACAATTTAAAAACATCATGCACAGAAAAGGGGCTCAGGATGCAAAAAGAGCCCGAATTTTTGCAAAAATAGCCCGCGAAATTATGGTCGCTGCACGATCTGGATTGCCGGATCCGCACTCAAACCCCAGGCTTCGGACCGCCCTGGCCTGTGCCCGTGCCGCCAATATGCCCCGTGATAATGTTGAACGGGCAATGAAACGCGCAATCGGTAACGAAGACAATACTGTTTATGAAGAAGTCCGCTACGAAGGGTATGGCCCCGGTGGTGTGGCCGTTATCGTCGAAACCCTGACAGACAACCGCAACCGAACAGCATCGGAAATTCGGTCGGCATTTAACAAGCATGGCGGAAACCTGGGTGAAACCGGGGGCGTAAGCTTTATGTTTGAACGCATAGGGATGCTTAAATTTGATGCAGGCAAAGTATCTTTTGATTCCTTGTTTGAGGCAGCCGTTGAAGCCGGCGCCGACAATGTTGAGGCTCATCCTATAGAAGATTCCGATGGTTTCCTAGAAGTCACCTGTTCGATGGATTTATTTGCAATCGTTCGGGATCAATTGGTTGATAAAATTGGTGACCCTGTGGAGGCTAAAATTATTTGGCGTCCCCTCAATGCCGTGCCCTGTGCCGAAGATACCGCCCGCACCCTGATCAAGTTGGTTGATGTTTTGGAAGACAATGACGACGTTCAAAACGTTTATGCAAATTTCGATATATCGGACGAAGTATCGGCGAAATTGCTGAGTTAGGGGAGGCTTTCGAACAAAGCAAGTCGATCATATCTGTTGCATTTTATAATAAACTCCAGTACTGTTTCCTTTAATATTAACATCTGACCCTTCTGGTGAATTGCATAATCTCGCCAGTGTTTACATAGGATTTATAATGGAAAAAATATCGACCAACATCCCATCCGCAATCGAATCTCCTGAAAAGGAAAGCTTTGCAAGTCTTTTAGAAAGTTCACTGACCGAACAACGTTCCTTTGATGGTTCTGTTGTAAAGGGAATTATTATTGCCATTAAAAATGATCAAGCAATTATTGATGTTGGCTTGAAAGCAGAAGGCCGTGTCCTTTTGAAAGATATAGCGGCTCGCGGACAAATCTCAGAGATTCGCGTTGGCGATATGGTCGATGTTTATGTAGAACGCATCGAAGACAAAAATGGCGAAGCCGTCTTGAGTATTGAAAAAGCTCGACGTGAAGCCGCATGGAATGATCTCGAAAAAGCCAGCGAAACAGGCGAATTGATTGATGGTGTGATTTTCGGAAAAGTTAAGGGTGGTTTTGCCGTTGACCTGAGTGGCGCGATAGCCTTCTTGCCAGGCAGCCAAGTCGATATACGCCCCGTGCGCGATGTTGGGCCATTGATGAATATTACTCAGCCTTTCAAAATCCTGAAAATGGATAAGGCTAGAAGCAATATCGTCGTATCCAGAAGGGCCGTCCTAGAAGAATCACGCGCAGAAGCCAGAACCGAATTGGTTGCACAATTGGTCGAGGGACAAATCCTTGATGGTATTGTCAAGAATATCACTGACTATGGTGCCTTTATTGATTTGGGCGGAGTCGATGGGTTGCTTCACGTGACCGACATTTCATGGCGCCGCATTAACCACCCAAGCGATGTTTTGAAACTGGGCGAATCTATTAAAGTTCAAGTCATTCGTTTCAACAAAGAAACACAACGAATCTCATTGGGCATGAAGCAGCTTGAAGCTGATCCATGGAAGGGCGCAGAAGAACGGTTCACATCTGGTTCTCGTCACCAAGGTAAGGTTACTAATATCGCTGATTACGGTGCCTTTATCGAATTGGATAATGGAATCGAAGGGTTGATTTACGTTACAGAAATGAGCTGGACCAAGAAAAACGTTCACCCAAGCAAAATCGTTGTCGTCGGACAGGATGTTGAGGTTGTCGTTTTGGATGTTGATCTGAACAAGCGTCGTATCAGTCTTGGGTTAAAGCAGTGCGCAGAAAACCCATGGCAGAAATTCGTTGAACAACACCCAACGGGAAGCATCATCGAAGGTACAATCAAAAACATTACAGAATTTGGTTTGTTTGTTGGTGTAACAGCAGAACTTGATGGAATGATCCATCTGTCTGATCTTTCCTGGGAAAAAACGGGCGAAGAAGCGATTTCCGGATACACAAAGGGACAGTCCATCAGCGTTAAAGTTTTGGATGTTGATCCAGAGAAAGAAAGAATCAGCCTGGGTGTGAAACATCTTTCGTCTGATCCTTTTGAATCTGCTACAAATCAACTTAAAAAAGGTGACGTTGTAACAGGAACAGTTTGTCAGATCACCGACAAGGGTATCGAGGTTACGTTGGTTGATGGCTTAACCGGCTTTATTAAAAAACCAGATCTATCACGCGACAGAGAATATCAAAGATCTGAACGTTTTGCGATCGGTGAAAAAGTTGATGCAAAAATCATCACCCTTGATAAATCTGGCCGTAAAATCAATCTGTCCATCAAGGCCAGAGAGATCGACGAAGAAAAAGAAGCGCTGTCTGAATACGGTTCCTCTGATAGCGGTGCAAGTTTGGGTGATATCCTTGGTGCAGCCATGAAGAAAAAGGCCAGCACAAAAGAATAAGCACTCAGAAAAAATAAGAGACTGTTGACGAATGACCCGTTTTGACCTTGTTAAAATGATCAACCTGCACCATAATAGGTTTAGCGTTGATTTAATTGACAAGGTTTTGGACGGGATTTTTATTTTTTTCCGGCAAGAATTAGCTGCTCGTAATCGAATTGAATTGCGTGGGTTTGGCGTTTTTTATCTTCGTACTTGCGGGGCTAAAAAGGCGCGCAATCCAAAAACAGGACTGACTGTCCTTGTGCCTGCACGTCAATACGTTCATTTTAGAATGGGGAAGCAATTAAAAGACCGGATGAACCAAAATCCAAACGAACCTTGCATTTCTGAAAGTTACATATGAACTGGCTTACTAACTTTGTCCGCCCGCAGATTAAATCCCTTATTCAGCGGAATGAGCTTCCTGATAATCTGTGGACGAAATGTCCAAGTTGCGATCATATGCTCTTTCACAGGGATTTGTTGGAAAATTTAAGAGTATGCCATCACTGTAATCATCATTTACGGGTGGATGTTAAGCAGCGTTTCGAGATGCTTTTTGATGATAGTGCCTATACAGAAATGGAAACACCAAAGCCTGTAGCCGACCCACTCAAATTCAAAGATAGCAAGCGGTATATTGATCGTTTAAAAGAGTACCGACAAAAGACGGGCCGAACAGATGCCATTATTGTGGCGCATGGGTATATCGGCGGCAATTCGTGTGTTATTGCGTCTCTAGATTTTTCCTTTATGGGGGGGTCGATGGGCCTGGCCGTTGGTAGCGCCCTTGTGACCGCAGCTGTACATGCCGTAAAGATTCAAGCACCCCTGATAGTTATTACAGCGTCCGGCGGAGCCCGCATGCAGGAAGGGATTTTATCCCTCATGCAAATGCCCCGGTCTATTATTGCTGTTGAAATGGTCAAAGAAGCCGGCCTTCCTTATATCACGTTACTGACGGATCCAACCACGGGGGGTGTCAGCGCATCGTTTGCCATGTTGGGGGATATTGCTATTGCTGAACCGGGTGCTGTTATTGGTTTTGCTGGCGCCCGCGTTATCGAGGAAACGATTCGTCAAAAACTACCTGCTGGATTTCAAAAGGCTGAATATCTGCTGGATCATGGAATGATTGATATGGTTGTTCCCCGTTCCGAGCAACGATCCACATTCATAAAATTGCTTAGCCTCCTGAACAAGGGGGACCGAAAGATGCAGCTACAAATTGAATAAAGACAGTGATGCATCATGATCATTGGCATTGGGACCGATCTGTTAGATTGTCGCCGTTTGGAAAAATCCATCAGTGCTTTTGGTCAGCGATTTCTTGACCGTTTGTTTACAAATGCGGAACAAAAAAAATGCCAAGGGCGAAAAGAAGTATTTCAAAGCTATGGCAAGATATTCGCTGCAAAGGAATCGGTCTTAAAAGCCATTGGTGACACCGAGGGTGTGCGATGGCAGGACATAGAACTTAATCATTTACCGAATGGTAAGCCGACTGTTACACTGTCAGGCAGGGCCCTGGAAAACTTAAAAAAACAAATTCAAAGCGATCGTCCATTTAAATTTGATGTATCAATCAGTGATGATCCCCCCTATGCCATTGCATTCGTTGTGATATCTTGTTGATGAACCTAAAAGGAAAAAACATGCACTTCTATTCTGTTGAGGCTATCCTCTCGATTTTTAGTAAATCACCTGACAAACGCGAAACAATAAAAAATGAAGCAAAAGGTTTTTTCTTTGCCTTTGTTATTGCTATGATCATTCGAACGTTTTTGTATCAGCCATTCAGCATCCCCTCTAGTTCCATGGTTCCAACTCTGCTTGTGGGGGATTATTTATTCGTCAATAAATTTGCCTATGGATATTGCAATCACTCCTTTCCCTTTGGTCCCAACCTTTTTTCTGGGCGCATTCTGGCATCGGAACCCAAAAGGGGGGATGTCGTTGTTTTCTTTAATCCAAAGCACGATAACCTGGATTACATTAAACGGTTGGTTGGGCTGCCCGGGGATCGCGTTCAGGTTATCCAGGGAGTCCTTAATATCAACGGTCAGCCGGTAGCGCTGGAAAAAATCGAGGATTTTCATACCGTTGATGAGCAGGGTCGCTTGAGGGTTATTTCCCAATATATCGAAACGCTTCCAGGCGGGATCAAGCATCCAATTCACAAGATTGTCCCTTTTGGAAAGGGTCGCCTCGACAATACAGAGGAATTCCATGTACCCCCAGGACATTATTTTATGATGGGCGATAATCGTGACAATTCCCAGGATAGCCGGGTTGAATCCCATGTTGGGTTTGTTCCTGCAGAAAATCTGATCGGCCGTGCGGATATCCTTTTCTTTTCTACGGAAGCAAAATGGTATAGGCCCTGGGAATGGTTACTTGACCTGCGTTACCAACGATTATTGCAATTGATTAAGTAGCTGAGTTCGACGTAAAACCATTTTCAAAAATGATTAGCGAGTTTCCTGGATGGCCACGCTCTCTGCGATCGCTCGCCATGACGACGTCATTGCGATGAGGGCGAAGCCCGAGGAAGCAATCCAGGAATCAATGGTATTCGGTTAAAGAAAAAAGCACGAACTTCCCCCTCCTCAAATAACGCCTCCTGTCATCACGCGGCTTGATCGCCGCGCGGGATCCGGAATACATGGGGGTCTCCCCCCGCGTGGTCAAGCCGCGTGATGACGGGAGGTGGTCTTGTGTGGTGTGTGGGGGTTAGGGACGGAGAAGCCCCCTAACGAGTTTCCTGGATGTGGATGGCCACGCTCTCTTCGTTCGTCAGCCATCACGACGTCATTGAAAATGGCATCCCTCGCATCTCTATCACCTTTTAGGTCGCGCTTTCTTTAAAGAAACAACGCCATTTGCAAGCGACCAATGAATATAAAAGTCAGCATGATCGTGGACCAATTCGAATTGAGTGCGTAGCTCGTTCACGAGCGGCGTTCCCCTGTCGGGCGAACACTGAACACGCGCATTGTGGCTGGCAGGGTTAAAGAAAGCTGCCCACGTCCAGCTGAATAGTCAATCGTGATTGCTTTGTCTGGTATTTTGCTAAAGTTGACATTCACATCAGCGTGACCTGCATTGATATGAATATTCCTTGTGTCGGCAACAAGCGCATTCATTTGTCCGGCATCTATGGTGATGTCACCCATATCTTTTATTGTGAGCAGTTGTGTTTGACCCGTGTTTATGCCTATTTCCGTATGGTGTGGAACCATTATTTCATAATTACAGGCGCCTCTGCTTTTGGTCTGAGCGTGTTCAATTTTAAGCGTCTCGCCGACAAGGTTCATTTCATTGATACAAGCTTGACGCTCAGGGGATACGGTAACTGTAGCAGCACATTCGGGACCGGATGCAATGCAAATACGCCCATTATTATTATTGACTGTAAGATGTTTTATGGGTCCTGAAAAAACTCTGTGAAATGGGTCTGTGCGACCGTTCTCACCACAGGCAGAGGTACAACAAAACAACATTAAAAGTATTTTTTTCATTTTTTATTAAGACCCCCGATTTACGTATTTAAGTAGACCGCGGGATGATTTTTACTTCATCCCATTTGCATTTAGCACCTCTTTGACCTTTGTTGCAAGATCTTTAAGAGTAAACGGTTTTGGTAAGAAATGAATCTGGGCATCGTGGTCCAAATTCTTTCGGAACGTATCCTCGGTATATCCAGAAATGAATATCACTTTGGTCTCAGGAAGTAAATCCCGTATTTTCTTGCTGAGGGTTGGACCATCCATCTTTGGCATAACCACATCCGTGATCAATAAATCAAATTTTTCGCCCTTTTGAACGATCTCTAGCGCGCTCTCGCCGCTGTTGGCCTCTAATACGCGGTATCCTTTTTCCCGTAATGCACGTGTGCTAAAAAGCCGGACGGCATCCTCATCCTCGACCAAAAGAATCGTCTCGGCCCCGGTCAAATCACCCGACGGTTGTTCGGCATGTATTGTGTAGACTTGCTCTGGTCCCACGTAGCGTGGCAAAAAGATCTTGAATGTTGTGCCGCTGCCGACTTCGCTTTCAACGCTGACGAAACCGCCTGTTTGCTTAACGATTCCATAAACAGTCGACAGCCCAAGGCCCGTTCCGGATCCAACTTCCTTGGTGGAAAAGAAGGGTTCAAAAATGTGTTCTAAATGTTCTGATGCTATGCCACACCCTGTATCGATCGCCTCCACCAGCACATAATCACCGGCTGGGACCAAATCATGACCAATTCGATGTTGACGATGACACTGATAATGCCCCGTTCTGATGACCAGCGTTCCCCCTTGGGGCATTGCATCGCGGGCATTGACTGCCAGGTTAATGATGACTTGTTCCAGCTGGCTGGCATCAACCTTGACGGGCCACAAATCCCGCCCATGGATCATCTGCAGGTCCGTCCCGGCACCAATCAAGCGGCGCAGCAATGCCGACAATTCCGCCAATGTGTCCGTCACATTAATGACTTTGGGTTGTAGGTTCTGTTGCCTTGAAAACGCCAATAATTGCCGAACCAAATTGGCCGCGCGATTTGCATTTTGTTTGATTTGAACGACATCGGTATAGGACGGATCATTTGGCATATACCGATGCAGCAACAAATCGCAAAACCCAATCATGGCCGTCAAAAGATTGTTGAAATCGTGGGCGATACCACCGGCCAATTGACCAACAGCCTGCATCTTTTGCGATTGGATGAATTGTTGTTCCAATCGTTTTTGTTCAGAAATATCAATAAATTGGATCAGTAACGGAATTTCTTTGTTACCACGAAGGGGGTTTTCCAAAGAATCATCCAATCGGCTGATATAGGCCGTTGTAAAGGTTTTGCCCCCCTCAAAACGAACTTCGAATGGCGTGACGGGGCCCTGTTCCGTGCTTGCCAAATGCAGCTTGGTTGTCACCTCTGGTCGAAGGGACGTATGAATTAAATCATAAAGGTTATCACCAATTTTAAGAGTATCCTGATCCACAAGGACCAAGTCACTAATCATCGCGGCATAGGCGGGGTTAAAGGCAATAATCTTGCCAGTTTTTTCAGCGATAACAGCAGGGACGGGGGCTTGGGTAAAGATTGATTGGTTAAAATGAACTTCTTCTCGTGTTGACGATGATGGAAATACGCCAGGGTCAATCCGACACAGCAAGGATGCGTGAAATTTATTACTATTGGTATGTGACGGAAATAAAAATGCCTTGAATGGTTGGGATTTATAGGGCCGAATCGTGACAAGGACCACTTTATTTTCGGTGATTTTTTTCTCGTAGTCGTCGATAAAATCTTGCAAGGGGCGCCCAAGGGCCTGGTCCTTGCCAACGCACAGCCATTGGCTTAGGGTGCTGTTGGCCCCAACCAAATGACCGGTCTGGCTTCTATAAAAAATCCCAAACGGCGCAAAATCAAGAAATTTTTCCATCTGATGGTAATTTTGCTTGAGCTGACTGTATCCATCGAAATATTTGGTCATTTCTGTGAGGGACACCAAAACCAGATGCCTCCCCCCCACGGTCAAAGGATCAATTGGCGAAACCTCGGCCCGCCACCAACGTTGTTGCTGCCCTAAACCGTTGCCACCACCAACCAGCAGTACTTCACCTGTGTGATGATCCTCCACCCACTGTTTAAAAGTCACCGATTCATTGGACGGCGTCACCTTCATTAATAATTTACGCAAGAATTCCTTTTGATGTTGATAAAGGTGGGGATGTGTTGTAAAAAGTGTTTTTCCTTTTTCGTCAAACACAGCGATTTCCTGGTTTTGGCTGAGCGTGGCTGAAATAGCCTGGATTAACCCCAATTGTTGAAGTGTTTCTTTATGGTTATGTTGGGCGCCCAGAACAATAAATACACTGACTAACAAGAGGATCGTCACGATAAAAAAGCAGAGAAATACCAATGTTCCGGGGCGCGAAAGGGCTATGAATCCAAGAATCCCCTCTATTGCCGCATGGAGCATCAAGACTAAAACTGTTGTAAGGGGCATTTTCATGGATGGTATTCCGCGTTGGGGATGAGGAGTATTTTGTTGAGGTTAGTGTAACAAATTTTCTTCATGGTTAGGAAAAATTACGTACCTGCATCCCAGCCGCCTGTTGAGTTTTGCCGCCAATAGACACACGGGATCCCGGCCGCTTTATAGTGGGACTGTCGCTGCTGGGCGCGTGTTTTGTTTTCATCCAAGGTCCCTTCGAACACATCGAGGCATTTTTTAAAGGCGTCTGGTTCCTCGATCAACCCGCCTGTCGTTACAACCAGGACGTCAGCCTGATTGGGATTTTCAAGGGTCGTTGTTAACCATATCGGTTGACGCGACCTGGTGGCGGCGTCCTCTTTTATGCTGCCGTGTGGCAGAAACGCCAGCGTAGAATATGTCCACAGGGCCGCATTAACGACCCCGAGGCGTTCCTCTGAATCCAACAAAACAACCGCCCGCTGCTGGGATGAATAGACTTTCTCCAGCAGCTTTGGCAGCATTTTCTCAACGGATGTTGTGGTTAGCTCATAAAACGAAACTTCCATAGCCTGTACTTACTTTTTGGCGTTCGGATCGCGCGTGCTGTATTTTCCAAAATTGCCAAAAACGTCACGCAAAACATTGGATTCATACCCTGTCGTTTCTGTTTTCTTTTGATTTGGTTCTATGTTGGTGTTTTCGCCGTCGATTTTCTTGACTTCCCTTACGATATCCTTTGGATCAAACGCGATGACAATTGTTTGTTGTTCTAATGTTTGTGGCGTATGAAAAGACGTCGTGGATGTTTTTTTGGAAACATAGTACCAACTTTGTCTTTGGTTGGAATCTGGAAAAGTTGACGTTGTTGAGGGGCTGCCAAACTTTTCCTGGATTGTTTCCTTGGTGTCAACGCCCAGTTGGATTTTGTTCAGATCCAGTGTTTCCGGGTTATATCCGCGACTGTCTATGGTTGGCGTGCAACCAGAAAAACAAGCAATAATTAATGACAAGGGGATCAGGTGATATATTTTTTTCATGGATGAATTACACGCCTTCGTTTGATAGTTTATAGTCTATGTTTCGCATTCCCCGTTCAATATGTCAATTCATTACCAATGGAATCACCCAAAATGGGCGTTTAGGTTCAAAGTAACCAGTATAAACTCAGTTCGACATTAAGAGCCGTATTAAAACAAGACCCACCGTAGTTTTCCTTCGGCTTGACCGAGGAAACCTATAGGTTTCCCCAGTTGATAAAGATCATTTTCATTCTCTGGACCCTATGGTCAAGCCATAGGGAAACTTGCTTTTGTCTGGGTTTTATTGACTTGTTACATCGAGCTTAGGTTAGTATAAACTTTTTGCGTGAAATTTATTAAACGGTAGTGTTTAATAATTGTTGGGGATTTTCCCCGATATTCAATGAAATCACAATTTAAAAGAGTTTTAGACGTAATGAGTATAAAGAAAATAATTTTGGGCACCTTGGTAGGGTTGTTTTTGAAGGGGGTAGAGGCAGCTTCAGTGGGAGATCCCGAGGAGTGTACGCGTTCAGCCTTGTTTGAAGACATAATAAGGGAGGTAGCCGAAGACAGCATGTGCAGTTTAGACGCAGATCTTCTTTATGAGGAAACATATGGACAGGGTAAGTTGCATGATTTTTTAAAGGGCGCAGTGGATTATGAACGGGAGTTGTTCGATAATATCGTGGATCCAATTAATGATGTTGTTCACCAATTATGGGGTCCTTCGGATGGGCTTCAGTCCCTCGGTCAGGTAAAAGACGTGATGGTATATATCGCAAACAAATTCAGGGAACAGGAAGGGAAGCTGGCATGTCTGCATATTGCTGCTCCGCCACAGAATAATAAAATAAAGACATCGGTGTCTATCTCGCCATTTGTGTGTCTTGGAAATCAGAGTAAACTTTCATTTTTTTGTTTTGCTCTTTATACTCTAAATTCCCAAGGGATTTTTGGGGATCGAGTTTTTAATCAATTGGGTAAGCATGCATTTGGTGAGTCCGGTGCATGTTACATAAATATAGTTAAGCCCATAAATGATGCATTAATAGCGGGAAAGTTTAATAAGGATCTGAGGGTTGGGGGTTGCTTTTCAGATGTCAAGATAGCCATATCTGCGATACAAGAAAAACTCACTCAAAACCAGGTCCTTATAGAGAGACATAGCCGGGTTGCCCAACAAAGACTGGGTCTTGCGCGCGTTACGAACAAAACCTTTGGTCATTTTGATACCTTGCAAGCATTGGATTCTGCCACGAAAGCTGGTGCTCTTGTCACACTTTGTAACATGGCGGTTCTTGTAAAGGATCTTGTTTCGTCGTAAAACTTATAGTTGAGAAAGACTAATTACGGTACAACAAACGTGCAAACAGTTTCAAATCAACATCAATTTCACCCAGCAGCCTTTCCGTGGCCTGCAAGGGATTATGAAAACGAGGCGATAGCCCCACTGCAAGCGACACTTAAAAAAAGTGTAAGCTGCATTGGTGTTGGTGTTCATTCTGGCAAATCGTCAACATTGACACTGCGTCCAGCCACTGTTGGAACAGGGTATGTGTTTTTGCGGGGCGACTTACCCCAGGGGCAAAACACAATTCCTGCCCGTTTTGATGCTGTGAGCGACACGCGGATGTGCACAACGCTATCCAACAAGCAGGGTGCTTCCATTTCAACGGTTGAACATGTGGTTGCGGCGCTGGCGGGCGCGGGCATTACGAATGCCATCATCGAAGTCAACGGACCAGAAGTTCCCATCATGGACGGCAGTTCTTTTGTTTTTTCACAAATGATTCGCTCGACAGGGACTTTTTCCCAGGGTGAATCTGCGCCCTCTATTAAGATAGTAAAGCCTGTTCGCGTTGGTTCCGAAAATGCTTTTGCGGAATTTGTCCCATCCGAAAATCGTTCCATCACAATGACGTTTGATGCCGGTGGGCGCTTGCCTGCATCGATGAAGCAAGATGAATTTACATTCGATTATGATGCCGATGATTTTTCATCCTTGTTATGCGACGCGCGGACTTTTGGATTTTACGAGGATGCTGCAAAACTATGGGCCGCCGGACTTGCCAAGGGCGCATCCCTTAATAATACCGTCGTGATTCAGGATGATGCTGTTATGAATGTGGATGGCCTTCGGTCTCATGATGAACTGATCCGCCACAAAGTCCTTGATGCTATCGGGGATTTAGCGTTGGCGGGCGTTGTGATTCATGGACATTTTAGGGGACATAATTCTGGGCATGCCCTTAATAATCAACTGCTGAGAGCGGTTTTTTCAACACAGGGTGCATGGACTGCGGATTCTTTACCACAACAAATGTTTCTTTGATTTATCTGCTCTTTGGTATAACCTGACGTTAAGAAATTCTTAAGGTCAGAAAGTATAAAGAGTATGTTCAACATTTGTTTAAAAGATGGCAGTGAACGCCGATATGGCGCCCCCGTAACGGGCGATGAAATTGCCCACTCTATTTCCCCGCGATTGGCAAAAGAAGCCGTTGCAGTGCGTGTAAACAGTGAATTGTGGGATTTAACGCGTGTTGTTCCCAATGGCGCCACAATCGAAATCATTACCCGTAAGGATCCAGAAGCCCTGGATATTATCCGGCATGATACGGCCCACATCACCGCAGAGGCTGTCAAGGAACTTTATCCAGAAACACAGATTACCATTGGACCCTCGATTGAAAACGGGTTCTATTACGATTTTCACCGTGAAACACCCTTTACGCCAGATGATCTTGTTAAGATCGAGGCGCGCATGCGGGAAATCATCAACCGTGACGAGAAATTTATTCGCAGCGTTTGGGAGCGTGCAGACGCGATCCAATTTTTCCGCGATCAGGGCGAATTTTTCAAGGCCGAGCTGATCGAAAGCATTCCTGGGAATGAACCCATTACGCTTTACAAGCAGGGGGACTTTGTTGATCTGTGTCGTGGGCCCCATATGCCATCGACCGGTCGTGTTGGAACCGCATTCAAATTGATGAAGCTGGCGGGCGCCTATTGGCGGGGCGACCATCGGAACCCCATGTTGCAACGAATTTACGGAACTGCCTGGGCCACCGAACAACAGTTGAAAGATCATCTTTTCCAACTAGAAGAAGCCGAAAAACGCGATCATCGTCGTTTGGGTACCGAATTAAGTCTGTTTCATTTTCAGGAAGAAGCCCCCGGTAGCGTTTTCTGGCACCCAAAGGGGTGGAGCATTTATCGCACGCTCGAGGCATTTATGCGCAAACGGCTCGATAAGGTTGGATACGTAGAGGTTAAAACTCCACAAATGCTGGACCGCAGCCTGTGGGAGGCATCGGGTCACTGGGAAAAATTCCGCGAACACATGTTTACGGTTGATTCAGAATCAAAAGTGTTGGCTGTAAAACCGATGAATTGCCCGTGCCATGTTCAGATTTTCAAACAGGGTCTGAAAAGCTATCGCGATCTACCGTTGCGAATGGCGGAATTTGGATCGTGCCATCGAAATGAACCATCGGGGTCGTTGCATGGATTGATGCGCGTTCGGGCGTTTACCCAGGATGATGCCCATATTTTTTGCACACCTGAACAAATTGTTTCTGAAACGAAGATTTTTTGTGATCTGTTGATGGAGATCTACAAAGCCCTTGGGTTCACCGATGTTCGGGTGAAATTTTCCGATCGCCCAGAAAAACGGGCAGGGGATGATTCTGTTTGGGATCTGGCTGAACAATCCCTGATAACGGCGGCAACGGCGGCGGGTCTTGATTATACCCTAAATCCGGGGGAGGGGGCTTTTTATGGCCCCAAACTTGAGTTTGTGCTCAAGGATGCGCTGGGGCGCGATTGGCAGTGCGGAACGTTGCAGGTGGATTTTGTATTGCCGGAACGTTTGGATGCGTCATACATTGGCGAGGATGGCAAAAAGCACCGACCTGTCATGTTGCATCGGGCGATTTTGGGCACGTTCGAGCGGTTCATTGGGGTGTTGATCGAAAATTGCGCCGGGAAATTCCCTGTGTGGTTGGCACCGGTTCAGGCAGTCGTTGCGAC
This sequence comes from Alphaproteobacteria bacterium, assembly GCA_026400645.1. Classification (NCBI taxonomy): domain Bacteria; kingdom Pseudomonadati; phylum Pseudomonadota; class Alphaproteobacteria; species Alphaproteobacteria bacterium. The sequence continues at coordinate 54,993 of JAPLOP010000037.1, forward strand.
GATCACCAGCGATGGAGAGGAGTATGCGACTGCTCTTTATCAGCATTTATTGGATCTTGGGATTCGAGTTACATTGGATACCCGTAACGAGAAAATCAATTACAAGGTGCGTGAACATTCCTTGCAAAAAGTACCATACTTATTGGTAGTAGGGAAAAGAGAAGCCGAGGAAAACACCGTCGCTGTGCGGCGTTTGGGCGGGGAGGCACAGCAAGTTGTCAGTCGTCAGGAAATCATTGATACGTTGATCCTGGAGGCCTGCATTCCCTAGGGGCTTTGTTGGGGATTTTACGTCGAACTGGGGTTAATACCATTTTCACTAAGAGGTAGTTCAACAAATTTGCACTTATACCGTAAATATTAATTCATGCTATTTACTATTTTAATTTAATCTCAACGAACACTCCCGTCATCCCGTGGCTTGACCACGGGAACCATGTATTCCATTGTGGATCCCGCGATCAAGTCGCGGGAGGAGTATTACCTACCCTTGTTTTGATGGTTAAATGTTTCATACAAAGCGATTGCCGCTGCATTGGATACATTTAATGTTGAAAAGTCGGGCACCGTGGCCAAGCGAACATGAAAATCGCATAAATCCTTGGTTAGGCGTCGCATTCCTTCGCCCTCGCCACCCATTAGTAAAGCGATCCTTCCATTCAGATCAATTTGATCCAACGTTTTTTCTCCGGCTTCGGAAAATCCTACAAACCAAAATCCAAATGCCTTTAATTCCTTAATGGATTGGGCCAGGTTGTTGACCACGCACCGTGGTACAAGTTCCAGCGCGCCACAGGCTGATTTTGCCAATGCACCCGATTCTTTTGGGGCATGTCGATCCGTCATAACCAACGCGCGTGCCCCAAACACGGCGGACGTGCGTAAAATTGCCCCCACATTGTGCGGGTCATTCACCTGATCCAGGACAACGATCCGTTCGTTTGGGGACAGGGCATCCTCTAGAAATTCAATCGGATGGGGTTCCAGCGGGTGAACATCCAGGACGATCCCCTGATGGACAGCTCCGGCTGGCAAAAGCCTTTCAAGATGATGACGGTCCATGATTTCCACCTTTGCTTGACCGACGGGTGGCAGCTTGTCCAGTGTGGCTTCCTGCGACAGCAATACACGCTGGATCTTTCTCATTGGGTTTGATAAAGCCATACGACAAGGGTGATAACCATATAAATACATTGAAACGTCTACTCCGATGGATGTTGTATGCGATGATATAATTTTTTATAAGCGCTTATCATCTTGTCGCTTGAAAACAGGTCAAGATATCTTGTGTGGGCATTTTCACCCATTTCTTTGGCCCTTTTTGGGTTTGCCAATAAGTCCATCAGGGCCTGTTTTAGTCCCTCTGGTTGATTGGGCTCTATTACAAAACCAGTTGTTTGATTGTGATTAATATAGCTTGTTCCTGTTCCAATTTCACATGATATTAACGGCTTTTTGTACATCGCCGCCTCTAGCAGTGAAATGCCAAATGCCTCCGATCGCAAATGTGATGGAAATACGAATCCATAACAGGCTGTCAGCAGGTCAGCTTTTTGCTGATCTGATATCGCCCCAAGGAAGTGAACGTTGGTTAATCCTGCCGCCTGTTTTTTAAGATCATGCTCGATCGGCCCGGTCCCAGCAATAACGATTTGAATGGATGTATCGCGTACAGCCTCGATCAGGGTATGCAACCCCTTATAGTATCGAAGCACGCCAACGAAGGCAAAAAATCGATCCCCAAAACGCTTTTGAAGGGATGATATTCCATCCGGTGTGGCGGCTGGATAATCCTTTTTATCAATGCCAATGGGGATAATTGATGTTTTGTTTTTGAATTGTTTTAGGATGGGACTTGTTTCCATATAGGCGGGAGACGTCGCCACAATGCAATTAACGCTTTTCAAAAACCGATACATCAATGGCTTGTAAATCGGATAAAATAGTTTTTGTTTTACAATATCAGAATGATAGGTCACGACTGTTGGGGGATTGGTGCGCGCTGCAAAATGTAGCATATCGGCAAAGGGATAGGGGAAATGATAATGAATGATGTCAAACTGTTTTGAGAGGTCACGGAATTTTTTAAAGGCGGGCAGGGACAAGGGCGTCGATGCGATGGTACAATCGGATGGACAGCGGTGAACGCGTATCCCGTCAACAACGATTGTTTCTGTGTCTTTGTTGGGCGTTAGGCAAAAAACCTCGGATACTATTCCATCCTTCAACAATCCCTTTGACAGGGTCGATATGACCTGCTCAACGCCCCCCATTGTGTCCGGAAAATAGGTTTTATAAACATGTAAGATTTTCATTGGTGTTGCCGATCCATGATGACTTTTTCAAAAATTGTCCGTAAACGATGTGCCGAATCTTCCCAAGAAAATCGATCAGCATTGGGCCTGGCTTTTTGTGACAAAGCTTGGTGTAACTTGATGTCTGTGATCAGGGTCAAAAGACCATTCTTGATCGATTCCACATTCAATGGATCGACCAAATATCCGGCATCCCCGGCAACCTCTGGCATTGATGATGTGTTAGATGTTAAAATGGGAACGCCATAGGACATGGATTCAATCAGGGGGAGGCCAAATCCTTCGTACAAGGATGGCATAGCAAGGAACAGGGCATTTGCGTAAAGCGATTGCAATATGGGGTCGTCCACATAACCCAAAAGATGCACAAAGGGTGACAGATTTAATTTATGAATTAACCCCTCAAGATTAACATCGCCCCATCCTTTTCCCCCGGCAATCACAAGCGGCGTTGCCTGTTTTGCATCCTCATCAAGGGCGCTATAGGCCCATAAAAGCTTGACCAGGTTTTTACGAGGCTCCAGTGTTCCTACAAAAAGAATATATTTTTTTTCAAGGAATTTCAGGGGCCGTGGGATGGGTCCCATTTTTTTGGAAACGCCGTTGTAAACAATAGATACCTTTAATGGGGCGACTTTGAATTCGGTGTAAATGGATTCTTGTGTTGCGCCTGAATCAGCCAAAATATGATCGGCTTGTTTGATTGCCAGGGGCATCTGGATTGTATCCAATACACGCGTCCCCAAACGCATGGTTCGCGGATGATAGCGGTAAACCAAATCATGAATGGTAACAACGGATGGGATTTTCCTTGGCAAGAAATAGGGGAGCCTGTGGGCCGGTCCCCAAAAAATATCGATTGCGTCCGCCGTTGCCCATTTTGGCAGGGTTGTTTCGGCCCAAAGTTGGCGACGCCACACCGATTGCAGGTCCGCACAGCGAACAGTGTGGGGTTCAAAAGCGGATAAATCGATGGAATCAATAATGGGCGCCGGGCTATAGAGGAACAGCTGCGTGTCGGGAATTTTGGCTAGCTGGAGGCACAGCTCGAGCGTATATCGCCCAATACCCGTTAATGGTTTTGATAAGTTCCGAACATCAATGCCAATTTTCATTTAGTTTCTATATCTATTCAAAGGAATCGGAAATCGCTTTTAAGACGTTTGCATAATACACCACGAAAAATTCAGGCGTCAGAACATCTGATGCAAATTTTTGTGCATTTTGCATGACAGTTTTGCATTTTTCTGGGTCATTGCGCAATGAATCAATTTTTTGCCTTATGTCGGACATGTCAGGATTAATGCCAATATAATGAACACCATCCTTTATGTAAGGTGTAAAAAACTGCACAAAGTTTGTCTGATACAACAGAATGGTTCCCATATGCATGCCGAAACAAACGCGTTCCCATGCCGATACATTCCCATCCAGGGAAACAATGTATTTATATGTTGCTTGATTTTCAAAACGAATAAAGTTTTTAGCCGGATTTGTTCCAAACGTTTCCTCCATGAATTTTGTGTATGCTCGACCGCTGTCTGAATCCGGAACCTGGCAAGTGTGACTAACGAAACGTGCATCAACATAATCGGGATTTTTTAGGGAAAAATCAACCAATCGATAGCGGGGGATAGTATCTTTTTCCGTCATGTCATAAGATCCGCCCGTTTGGGACCCGCGCCATATAGCGATATCTTTTCTGGAAGGAAAGGGGTTCTTCTTTGTCTCCTTTTTGATGCGATCGATCGACTTTGAGTATTTTGATCGAATGAGATAAAAATCAGGAACTAGAAAAATACTCTTGAGGTCTTTTTTATAATATTTCTTGTCAATGTCGATCATTAAAATAGGCACTGTCGCAATATCCATTTGTGCTAACAAATTCTTGGGCAGCGCACCACAATCCCCAAGCGCACTATAAAATGAAAATGATTTTTCTTTGTTGAGATGGGCCGAGACATTTGTGTTCAAAAAGTCTAGGAGAATATTTAGCCTGTCTTTGTAGGCATTGTTTAATGCAGGGGCTGAAAACGAACCGCTGGTGAAATCAATACGCGTAAAACAATCTGTAGGCACGCTATTTTTAGTCACAAGATCATTGACAATAGCCTCGAACTTATCGAGGGTGCCCTTTGTATAGGAATGCTTCTGACTTTTTATTTGAGTGTATAAATCATCTAATATCTGCTGTGCTTGCTGAGAACGCGGCCCTTCAAAGGGGTTAATTTTGTTCTGGTGGGCCATCATGAAATACAGAAAAAAGAGAGGAAGGGCAAAAATCAGTTTCTTAAGATGACGCACAATAACCCCTTTTTAACGATATATATCTGACTTTAGAAAAAGTTGATAGCTTGTTATTTATTTCAAGTCAGAATATACTCCCAAACAGAATACAGGTATAGTTTTTTCTGTTTGGGCATAAATTTAAAAGTCTGACTTATATTAACGAAGCCAGGTGGGATGATAATTAGTTATCATCAGATTTCCATATTCGCATTCCGAGTGTGAGGTTGTGGAATCTGAATCGCTTCTGCGTAAGCGCGGCGGTTGAGAGGCGATTTTCTGAAATATTGGATCCGCCGGTGCGTGTTGTTGGGCGGGAATGTTTTGACTAATGTTGTTTTTTGAATCTGATATCAAAACCCGAGTAGGGGAGCTCTTGTGAAATGATTCTGGAAGTGTGGCCTTTTGTGAGGGAAGCTGGGCCGATAAATTAAGCGCGCCATGATAATCACTGGCCTTTATTGGGTTCGTTTGGGTTACCGGATATCTGACTTCATCCTTTGTTTTTTTCGCTAGTAAGTCTGATATTGAAGGAGAGATATAATGCAGAACGGTTACGGCGGGGGTCATCAAATCGAGTTTCGAGGGACTGCGGGGCAAGCCATGGGGAATGATTCTCGGGTGGCATTTACTGGCTGTGGGCGTTTTGTGGGGATTGGCGATAGCATCTCCATTAATTTCAAGGTCTGAAGCATATCCTGCTCCCGATGCCATTAGAAGCAGACTCGTTACGCGTAGAAACAAATTCATTGTTCTTGATACTTTCTATTTTGATTAATTAGTCGATAATATTTACATAAATTTCCCCAATTTGGAATAATTATTTATTCCTTTTGGAACAAAACCTGACGACTGCGCGTTGCCGAAAGTAATGCGGCATAAGTCCATAACAAATCTTTGGCGCCGACTTGTTGGCCGGTTACGCGATCAAGCTGTTCAGAAAAATGGCAGGAGGTATCATCCTGATGGCTGGCCCCGTATCCCGTTATTGTTTTTAGAATTTGATCACCTTCTTGGATTAGGCAATTTACCAGTCGATGAAATTTGTCGTTGTGTTCGGCGGCCGTTATCATTCCGATATTTACGGTATTTCCACCACCAATTTGTTGCCAAAATAATAAATTAATAGTGGTGATTTCGATGTGTCCTTGTTTTAACAAAATAGGAGCCAATCGGTAATAATATTCTGCCAATGCAGCCGTGATTAAAAACCATGGATTTCCATAACGGAACTGATCCCCATCGTAAATATCGTTCGGATAGCGACCCAGGAAAACGCAACCGTTTGCCTTTTGGGTTAAATTGATTTTATACAAATTGGCGAATATGTGCCTTAGAAAGAAAATCGTGCTCATCACGCGATCATTGCCCAGGCTTAATGGATCGGACGCATCTCCCAAATCACCATGCAATAATCCCAACAAGACAGAACTGTTAACCCCACCGCCCTTGTGATCTTGCTGAGTCATTGTTTCCGCAAAATATCCCAAGGATTCATCCCAGTGCCTTTCTAGCGATTCACCAAGCTTTTTGGCGGCTTCCTGATAGACAGCAAAAGGCGCATCAATTTTATGCGATTCCAGAAAGGCGACCCCCTTGATCAGGGCTTTTCGTTGAATCCCATTGGTAAAAAAAAGATGGGTATCGGCGACCTCCTCCCACACGCAATAGCTTTTTTGATCCCATTCTGACGCAACATAATCCAAATCCGTTTTAATTATGTCGATCAGTGCGTCGCTGGACCCCAGTGCATCAACCACAGACATCATTGTTAGGGCACGAAAGGCTGGACCATCATTTTGGGGGCGGCGCCATGGTTTTTGCCAAATTGTTCCGTCAATGTTGTATTTTGGTTCCCCTAAGGCATCTTTCCTGGTGTCTTTTTTGTTTTGTTGGTGGGCTTGGTTTTGGGATTCTTGTTCAAAGTTTATGTACCGAATTAAATAGTCATGGAACTTTGTTTTTTCGTCCCCCTGGGCTTGTTTGTACAAAAAAACAACTTCTTGCATGACGATTGCTGCATCACGAACCCAATGAAAGATATAATCTTGACTCATTCCATTCGTGTCTTGATTGGAAAGCGATGCAATCACAGCCCCCGGACGTGATCGGATAATTACCCCCTCGTCATTCTTTGTAAACGTATTTTCGTCGGTTGCGATGTTTGCTAACAGGTGGCCCTGAATCGCCCGAAGGTCTTGCGGAGTAAATGGGTTGTTGTCGTTGACTGTGTTGCATGATTGGGCAGTTGGAAAGGTCATAGTTATTTTGTCCTTTTTAGGCGATATCATTTTTATGCTGATTCTGTTACGTGAAATGCATTCAATATAGTTTAGCAAGCAAAAATACTACCCCTAATAGTATCATGCATGACTATTTCTGGGCCAGATTTTCTAATCGGTCCTGCAGTGTCTTGTTAAATTTATTTTTATCGAGAGTTCAGATTTTTTAATAAACGATTAACTATTTTTGTTTTATTATAAAAATATAAAAAACGTTAATTTATTATTTTTTTTCAGCATGATTTTACTTAATAACAACAAAAAAACAAAGATTTTGCGATGATATATAAATTTAAAAACAATGACACTCATCATGATATGGTAGAAACTATCCACAGTGTTTTTACTGATAAGATAAAAATTTTCGCAGATAGTGAATTCTTGAGAGATAACGCGCCCATTTTTGTTGCCAACCATCAGGTATTGATAGAATCTTTGATATTTCATGTGATTTTCAAAAACAAGATTTGGGGTAAGTTGTGTATCCTTGCAAAATCTGGACATCCTTTAGACAAATTTGTAGCCATACTTGATGAGATAAATCCGGGATTGCGCACAACACCCAAAATGTTTTGCATAAAAAGAGAAGACCCCCTATCAGTGGTCAGAGAAATTCACGACCATCTTGATATAATTAAAGACAGCTCCTTGTTGGTTCATGTGGCGGGGACTCGGTCCTTCGTGTCGGATGATCCCGTCACAGCGATGTCATATCTTTTTATTGAGCTTGCCATTAGCCTTGATAAACCTATCGTTCCTGTTTATTTTTCCGGTGGATTGCCGGTTGTAAATGAGACGAAGGGCCGATTTGATCTTCCTTATCAATGCACCAAACAAGACGTCACTATTGGCAATCCCATTTTGCCAAACGATTTTTTATCTTTGTCTCATTCGGAAAGAAAAAAGCTGGTTCTTGACTCTCTTAATAATTTGGCGCCAAATGACCCCTCGCCCAATCAGCCAAACCCAGAATTGGTTTGTGCAATTCAGTCAATCAAGAGCGAATTTAAGGTGGATGAATTAAAGGCGGTGCTCATTTATTCAATATTGAACGCCAAAGATCCACATGAAGATACATTGCTTTTGTGTGAGATGCTTAAAAATCCAGATTGTTTCGATAGGCAAACGTATGGGGATTTTTTTAAAATGGTGGATTATTTACGTCGATCGGCAGAATAAAATGTTTGACATTGGGAAATTGATTAATTTTTGCGATATACATCATAAGTGTTTTTTTATAATTAAAAATTATTTATTTTTATTATGGGCGAAATCGGAAAGATCTATTATCAAGGCTTTATCTTTCGATCAAATTGAAGAGATAATTTCTCATGTCATTAAAGGCCGAGATCCGGCGGGAATTTTAGCCATATGGGACATCGATTTTGTTCTTTTGCAGCCGACGGAACCTGCGTTTGCGGCATCTGCTGTACAATCTTATATGATCTCCCTTGTTTGGCTTTTTGGTTCCTTGGCACCAGAGAAAATCGATTTTGTTGTTGCCAGGGCAATAACTTCGTCTGCCTCAGAATTGATGGAGAAAAAATCGTCATTGATTTTTAATAAGATAAAAGAAACAAGAATTAACATGATTGGCGCAACTGCTATTTTATTGGGTGCTAATCATCCAGGTTCAATAAAAAAATGGAGACTGGAGGAGTTGAAAAAACATGGAATATGCTTCGAATCCAATCTGTTCTCATGCGATGAACAGCATCAAGGGGAATTAAAACCTTTTTATAGCCATGCTCCTTGTTTTGAAGAAGGGATCCTGTTTTCTAACGGCGAGTATGGTCCTCATTTAAAGGGTGAGGTTTTAAGGCATTTTTTTAAAAAAGCTACATCATTAAAAACAGTTATAGCTATTGATGATAATATTCTTATGTTGAAAAATATAAAAAAAATATCAGAAAACTGGACAAAAATATAGATTTTATCGGTATCTTACGCAGTGTGCAAGTTTTTCACGAATAAATTTGCATGAGCCATGATTGCTTGTTTAGATAAAGTTGATTAAAACATTAGCTATCTAAAGGCAACCATGACCCTAGAAGATTTTATCACTCAAACTTACTGTTTTGTCGATGATTATTTGCAAAAAATGAATTTAGATCAAATCAGAAAACGTGGGGAAAGACCATCCCTGTCCGATTCTGAAGTCATAACCCTTGAGGTTGCTGGGGAATACCTTGGGCATAATTCAGACAAAGCCATTTGGGCCTATTTTAAAACCCATTGGACTCACTTTTTCCCGAAGATCAGCTGCCGGACCAGCTTTTCACGACAGTGTGCCAATCTGTATGCTGTTAAAAAGAAGCTTCAGCACTTCGTGTCTGATCTTCTATCGACAGACCAGGATCTTTACCTTTGCGATGGATTTCCAATTCCTCTCTGTCATATCCGACGGTATAAACGATCAAAAACTGACCTTAGAACCCATGGTTCTGTTGGGTATTGTGCGACCAAAGACGAATATTACTTCGGATTTAAAGGACACATCATGATCACACAACAGGGCTCTGCTGTGGCTTACGATATAGCCCAGGCCAACGTTGATGAACGAGACATGGTGCCAGAGCTAGCAGCCAACAGGAGCGGTATGTTGTTGGCCGATAAAGGATTAATCCGTCCCGAATTAAAGGCTTTGTTGACTGCTCAGGGTCTTGATTTACAGACCCCCTTACGCAAAAATATGCCTGATTCACGACCAAAAGAAATCGTATCAACCATGATGAATATTAGACGAAAGGTTGAAACGGTTATTGGGCAACTTTCTGAACGATTTCGTATCCAATCTATTAAGGCAAAAGATCTATGGCACTTGTGTGCAAAGGTTGGAAGAAAGATCTTAGCTCATACAGTTTGTTTTATGTTTAATAAGGTCGAGAATCCAGATCAGCCACTAGCATTGGAATTGCTGATAGGGTGAAACTTGCACACTGCGT
>JAPLOP010000038.1 GCA_026400645.1 Alphaproteobacteria bacterium
GAAACGTTTAAAAAATTCTCAGAAGCTATTTTTAATTTTATGTCAAATACGATACCAAGTATAGTCGACATGTTGGTTGATCGAATTACTGACAATTTTCAGATCATCATCCCTGGAAAATGATCTGGAAGGGGTATATAGTTTTACCTCGACACTCTTCCATTGAATGTGTACAGTTTCTTTTATGTAATTTAATTGGTACGCACTTTAACTATATGCCCCACAATATGACGCCGACCCTAACAAGAAACTCCTCAATCATTGAACGATTCGCCGCCGCCGCGCTGTCGATTCCCCTGTTGCGCTGGTTCGTTTGCAAGGGATACGCCCAGGGAGTATTTTGGGCCATAATGATTTCCGTTGTCAGCGTCACAAATGATGTCTTGATGAAATTCTTAGGGGAACGCCTACACCCTGTGGAGATTTCATTTTTCCGTTTTCTGTTCAGCATGATATCCATCCTTCCCTTTATGGTTCACAAAGGGGCGACCCTGTTCAAAACCAAGCAACCCATGATGCACCTTGGGCGTGCCGTTTTGGGTGCTGGCGCCTTGGGCCTATGCTGTTATTCGGTCAACATCATGCCCCTTTCCGAAAATACAACGATCATGTTCACGGAACCGCTGTTTTTCTTGCCCTTGGCTTATTTATTGCTCCATGAAAAAGTCGACCGCTCTCGTTGGATTGCAACCCTTGTGGGATTTGTTGGGTTGATGGTTATCCTTCGTCCCGGAACGGATGCCTTTAATATCATTGCCTTTGTTCCTATAACGGCCGCAATCTTGTTTGCGTTCCTGAACGTTATGGCAAAAAAAATGATCAGCGATGAACATTCGTATACCCTGTTATTTTATTTTGGCCTGGGCACCACCTTGTTGGCGGCAATCCCCCTCCCCTTCTTTTGGCAGGCACCAACACTGGGCGAGCTTTCGTTGTTGTTCGTGCTTGGCATTGGGGGCAACATGATTCAGGTTTGCCTGTTCAGGGCCTTTTCCGCAACCGATGCATCAGCCCTGGCACCCTTTCGATATGTCGAATTTATCATCTCAGCCATTTTTGGATTTATCCTGTTTCATCAAATTCCAACGGTCTGGATTTTTGCTGGTGCGGGCCTAATTACCGTCAGCACATTTTATATTACCGTTGTTGAAACACGCAAAGAAAAAGCCAGGTCGAAATCTTAAATCTCCTCCAGTTCCAATCGCCATCCCGATTTAATGCCCCATTCGTTAGTCATCAGTCTATATGTAACCATCCGCATCGCTAACCACGGCCGATAACTGACGTAATAAATTTTTTGACGATCCAAAAGGCGAACCTGCTGCTGATCAATCGACACCACCGGAATCATCTGCTGGTCGACATCCACAACCGCGACCGATCCCTCGATTGGCGCCCGATCCAACAACACAACGCTGTTCGCTGGATCTGGCATCACCTTTTGCCACAGCCGCTGAATACAGCCCACGGTGATTTCGATCCCGGGGTAAAGCCCCTCGGTCGCCATGACCGTTTTGTCATCACACGAAATCACCGACCGGTATTTATGAACTGGGCTCCCGACCATCACCAACTCCCCATTCACCGTCCGTTTTAACGACCCATTTGAAATCGGCATCAACTCCTGAGTACACCCACGCGCCGATAATGGCGGCAATCCTCCTGCACTTAAGATTAATTCTGTCTCCATTTTACTTTCCTTTTTAATTAAATTATTGATGAAATTATTTTAACGATTTATTAACTTTTTCCGACTCATACTGGCTATACAAGGCCGGCAATCCACCACCATTTGTCATAAGAAAGAATAACCATGAATGCTTTTTTAAAATCCATCCTCCTTTCATTTATATTGTGCACAATTGGATATGCAGCAAGTGATAGAATGGATTTCGGAAACGAACATAGGGAAAGAGATACCTTATTAACCGAAAAGAATCACAGACAAGCTGAAAAACAGTTTGAGCTCATGGCGTGCGCATTCAGATCAAGATGTTTACCAAATGAAATAACGGGGGAAATCCCCGATAAAATGCTCCTAGATGCATTCAATTCAGAAACAAACCGCATCATTCCCTCTTCCGATCAAAAGATCGGGGACTTTATAAAAACTGGTTTTGATTTTATAAAAAGCAAGGATTATGAAAGAGCACTAAAAAATCTTGAGAATGCAGCAAATTTGCTCGAACAAAAAGCGAGCCAAGCAAATGATTCAAAATATTATTTGCGCGCCGGCAATTATTATGCCTTTTGTGCGGCAATTTCTCGGTTTGAAACATCCGATAACTATGCTGGCCGTGCATACAAGGAAAAGGGAATCGAACTACACGAAAGATCCAGCATACTAGAATACAGGAACAATGAAAACAAACGCCTGGAGCTTTTCGAGCAATTCGGCTTAACAGAGGACGGCGCATTCAGCACCGCTGCATTGTCATTGTGGGATTTTTGGTACAATCGTTAGACTCGATTAATATCTTTTTAACCAACCTGAGCTCGACGTAATAATACCATTTTCAATAAATCTTCATGAGTTCAGGATGATTCCTGGATTGCTCAATGGGCTTCACCCTCATCGCAATGACGTAGTCATGGCGAGCCGACGAAGGCGGCGTGGCCATCCAGGAAACTCACTAATTATTTTTGAAAATGGCATTACGTCGAGTTGAAGTTTTTCTACTGTTGCCTTGCCATCGCACCATGCTGTACTAAAATTTCTATCATCTCTGCATTGTTACGATTTTCAGCAATCTGGAGCGGAGTCAACCCCTTGGAATCCAACAAATTAACATTTGCACCATGTTGCACCAATACTTTCGCCACCCCTGTGTGATTTCTGTGCAAAGCATAATGAAGATCCGTACCTCCCCCCATGATAATGGTATCAACGAGTGCACCATGCGTTAATAACATTTCCGCAATATCGGGACAATTGAAATCCACACTAATATGAAGCGCCGTAAATTTAATGCCACGATGACATCCTTCCGCATTGGCATTAGCGCCCCTTTCCAACAAAAAATTAATCATGGACGCATCACGACCAGCCGTCGCGTGATGAAGAGGCGTTAACCCATTACCATCAGCCAGATCAATCTTTGCGCCCTTTCTCAACAAAAGTTCTGCTCCCTCTTGATTATTGGTCATCACAGCCACAGACAAAACAGTACTACCGTATCCAATGGAATTGGCCAGTGCATCCTTCTTCTTTAACAATACTTCCATCACTTTTGTATGGCCGCGAAGCGCTGCAAAATGGATGGCCGGACTACCAAGGGAGCCGGTTTGCTCAATAACAGTAGGATCATAGTTCAACAAATTCTCAACGAAACTTTCATTCCCATTTAGCGCAACCCAATCAAGTGCCGTCAATTCACCCAAATTTCCCCCTCCGTCAACTGGTGTAACGTGGCATTGCAATAAAGAATTCAGACCAACAGAATCACCATCGGCCGCACTTTTATAAAAATTTTCAAATTCCGAAACAGGAATCTCCTTGTTTGCATTGACATTTCTCACCTTCATAGGTTTGGGCAGGGGACCATACACATCCATATCCGCACAAAATGCCGGCACTGCGCCCAAACTTGTAATCAAGCCGAACAAAGCTGCACTCAATACATATTGTTGAAAAATTTTTCTTGCATTTTTCCGATTATTCATTCTAATATCCATTTAGTAAGTTGGCTTACTGCTATTATGGGATTTTTTTACATTATGTTGCAATGTTTTTTTAAGCACATGGCAGCAAACCTACTTTCCAAACCTTTTCCGATCGCCCTCTCTCTAATTTTAATAATAACCTTGTGCAGATTAGAATTCCAAATCATCAGGCTTGATTGTTAACAACACATCCTTAACAATATCTGGAATCTCATACATACTCACCTTAGTATTATGAGCCATCACATCAAAAAACAAGAAATCCTTTTTGGCAGAGCTCCTAGATCCAGCTGTTATTATTTCCTGCTTCTCTTCCCATAGCTGAAATACTTCCGCGGTAAAATCAACTTTTTCTATGACACACGCCCCGATCTTTTCAAAAAATTTCCTTATCGGTTTGGGCACAAAATTTCCAATATCATCGGAAGCATGACAATCACCGACCATCAACAGAATACCAGACAAAAAAGCAACCTTTATTATAAACTTATATTTAATTTTCATTATACAATACCTTTCTAATTAAATAATCAATACCCCCCTATCCTCACCCGCTCACTCCGCCCAACGCGGCATATCATGGATTCGCCCCCGCACACTTTCACGCGCGTATTCCGTCAACAGGGATTCAATCTGATCCCGCCACACCTCATCGTCTGCCCCGACACCCTTGTCATTATCAACAGTCTCTTCCATTTTCACCCCCGAATTAATACATCATAAAATTGCTGCACACTGCGCGGACTGTTGGTCTGCGGAAAATCAATAACGCTACCAGACAGTTTAACGACCGCGACCATCCCGTCCTCCACAGCCAGCGATTTTCCATCTATGGCTAAACGAACCTCCTCGGCCACGCCCAACGATTCCCTGCCGGATGTATGTTTACCCACAATGGATGCCTTTATCTTAAGTCTGGCATGCGCCGCATTCCCGCCCAACCGCATTGCGGTCCAAATTTCCTCCAGCTCCAGCACAATCATCGGAAATGACGCCCCAGATGGAATGGCGAAATGAATACTTTTCCCGGCCCCCTTTGTGCCAGACAAAGCCTGGCGCATCGCCACTAAAACCCCATAATCAGCCATACAAACACCCTTTTCCTTGGTCAACAGCAACACCCGAAAGCCACGCTCCACTTTCATCCAGCCGAAGCGGCATCGGAATATCTAAAATTTTATATTTCCAGCGTAGCGCGTTTATTTCTGCGTGTCGAGCATCGCTGCCATACAAATTTCGCATAACCAAGAAATAATGATTCCCTTCTTGTTCCGCCAATATAGACTCCAACCCCGCCCCCTTTCTGGACGCAGCCCCCGACGGAAAGCCACTGGGGTAACATGGCTTTACCCGCGCCCAAACCGATGTGACCTCCTCAAATTTTTCCTCTAACCCTCCGTCATCTTTTTCGATCCTCCTTTTTCTTAATAATATCACCCGTTCTTTCAATTTATTTGCTGAGTTAATTTTTTCAACAATACTCATATGGTATTCCTTTAATATAAAGTTTATGATTTTTGGACAAAAAAATACCCCGTGTCCGATGATGAATCGAAAACACGGGGCAATCAGAGAGAGACTCTCTTACAGGATAGAAGTTAAAAGTACAGCCTACTCACAACCCACAGCACATTTCCAATGGCTATTCCGCCACAAAGGAAGCATGCGATGTCAATATGTTTAACATATCCGCATTCCCGCTTTTGCGAGCCATTACAAGTGTCGTAGACAATGGAACATCATCGAGCATTCGTTTATTCATATCGGCACCCTTATCCAACAGAAGTTTTGCCACCTCCTTAAAGCCTTTTTTCACAGCAGAACAGAGGGGAAAAAGCATAAAAACTTCACCAGAATCTATTTTTTTGACGCTCGGTTTATTGGCATCCGCCCCATGTTTTAACAAAATCTCCACTGCTTCAATATGATTACGATCAACAACCAAAGAAAGGACCGTACAATTAAAAATAACCTGATCAACCATCGCCCCATGATTTAACAGAATCTCCATGACAGATGCGTGATTTTTTATCGAGGCAAGAATAAGAGGGGTCGCCCCACTATGGCCCGGTTTATCAACCGTTGCCCTATACTTCAACAAAATTTCCACAAGAGGAAGATAATTACGATGCGCTGCCAAAGCTAGACATGTTACTCCGTCCGGAGGTGTAAATTGATCAGGATTTGCACCATGTTTCAATAAAATTTCCGCACAATCCAGATTATTTTTGAATACAGATACCTGAAGAGCCGTAACCCCACCAGGTAAATCTTGACCAATAATATCAGCATCGCTATGACCCAATAGTCTGTCCAAAAATACCGCGTCCCCATTGCGTGAAGCCACATGAAGGGCTGTAAAATTAATACCATTTTCCGTGTCAGCACGAAATTGCAACAACACATCTATGATACTGTCATCGCCATTTTTCGCGGTTTCATACATCTTCAAATAGTCTTCCCCTGAAATCTCCACTTTTGTATTGATATTTCTTGCCTTTAAAAATAAAGGATACTCAGAATCAGGCTCTCCGATTTGGGCACAACATACTGACGACGCAGATAAAGACATAACCAAACCTGACAATAATATGATCTGTGCGGCGACAACTAGAATTCCCTTCTAACGACAACTAGAATTCCCTCTTTTTACGGGCATTAAAATAGCCTTAAGAACCAGTTAAAGTGACGTTTTTAAGCGTTGATGAAAACTGGAGCAAAAAGGTTTGACCGTTA
>JAPLOP010000039.1 GCA_026400645.1 Alphaproteobacteria bacterium
AACAACACCCGCCCCCGTCATCCCGTGGCTTGACCACGGGATCCACAACGAAATACATGGGTCCCGTGGTCAAGCCACGGGATGACGGGAGAGTTTCGGCCAGGGAGGACGGGGGCGTTATTTAGAGAGGGAAGCTCATGCCATTTCATTAACCGAATGCCATTGCTGTCCCTAAACCCCCCCAGACCATCCCCCGTCATCCCGCGACTTGATCGCGGGATCCACACTCAAACAATATCATCATACAAATCTCGCCATTCAGGATTCACACTTTCAATCAAATCAATTTTCCATTGTCGCTGCCATTCCTTGAGCCGCTTTTCACGATGAATGGCCAATTCAATCCTGCCAAACTGTTCAAAATAAACCAGCCGATCAATTCCATATTTTGACGTGAATCCTTTTGTGTCTTTGTTTTTATGTTCCCAAACGCGCTTAATAAGGTCAGATGTTACGCCAATATAAAGGGTGCCATTTGCTTGGCTTGTTAAGATATAGACATATGCATATTTCACCGGGGATTGCCCTAAAGGTTGGGTTGAGGGGAATACATGGGCCCCGTGGTCAGGCCACGGGGTGACGGGAGGATTTCGGCCGGTGATGATGGGATCATTCTTATAAACCGACAAGAAAAAGACAGGTATATCACTCGGATTTCTGCGGTATTTAGAGTTCAGAAACAGAGCCTAAACAACCTATCCACCCCTTACCATTCTGTATTCTACTTCTAACATATTATTGATTCGCCTATTGCGCACTAAAGAATCTATAATTGACTTGCAGGATTCATCTTTGCTGCGGGAATCATAGATTTCTTTTGGCGAATAAAATTCATTTCCCGACATTTCACACACGATACATTCATTATTAAGATCAAATGGTCCGTAAAAAAATTTTAGACGCGTCAGTGTTATATTGGTTTCTAACTCCTCTGCAACGGCCTTCAAAAGCTCACAAACTGCTTCCTTACTCAGCGTGCTCACCGTCTTTCTGATCTCCAGTTCCTTTGGATTGTCTTTTTTTAGACGGGCCATTATCGTGGCCACCTCAGGATCGCAATTCCTACTTTCCAAAAGATTGATTTTTCTTGGGGATAGGACTTTAGTATCCCTTAAATCTGTATCGGTTGCTGCATGCCCAACCATACTTGTGATCAGAAAAAGGCTTATAAAACGTGTCATAAAATTCATAGTGTGGTTGTCTTTCTTTCCATTTGGTTTTTGTAAATTCGTTGGCATGGTTGGAAATCTATCAACAAAAGGTTAAGATTTAGTTAACTTCTAAAAAAAGATTGGGAAAAAAATAATAATGCCAGGAAATAGTTTCGGACAGGCTTTGCGCCTGACAACATGGGGGGAAAGTCATGGGGCTGGCGGCATTGGCGGAATCCTTGATGGCGTTCCACCTGGGTTGTTTTTGCCCATCGATTGTATCCAGCATGAATTGGATCGCCGCCGACCGGGGGCAAATTCATTCACATCCCCCCGCCCGGAATCCGACCGGGTAGAAATCTTATCGGGCGTTTTTAACAATAAAACCCTTGGGACACCGATCGCGTTCCAGGTTCAAAACACGAATCAACAATCGAAAGATTATGACGCCCTTAAAAATATTTTCAGACCCGGGCACGGCGATTACAGCTATCAACAAAAATATGGATTACGCGATCATCGTGGCGGCGGCCGATCATCCGCCCGCGAGACCATCGCCCGCATTGTTGGTGGGGCCATCGCTAAAACGATTTTGACCCACCTTTTTGGCAAGGCTTTAAAAGTCCGGGCCGCCGTAACACAAATTGGAATTCATAAAATTAATCCAGATTCCTGGGATTGGGATGCGGTTGGTCGCAACCTTTTTTCCTGCCCCGATCCCGTAACAGCCGATCTTTGGACGTCTTATCTGACAGAAATAAAAAACCAGGGACGATCCGTCGGCGCCCTAATCGAAGTTCATGCAACCGGCATCCCGGCGGGATTGGGAGAGCCCGTGTTTGATAAACTGGATGCTGATTTAGCAAAAGCGTTGATGGGAATTAATGCGGTAAAGGGTGTCGAAATTGGCCAAGGATTTTCGTGCGTTGATGCCGAATCAGGATACGATGAAATGGCGATGGATGCGGAAAAGGTTGCGTTTCTAACGAACCAGGCCGGTGGGATTCTGGCGGGGATTTCAACGGGGCAACCGATCGTGTGTCGCCTTGCGATTAAACCAACCAGCTCCACCACCGCAATGCGACAAACCGTCACAACCGACGGCCAGAACATAACCACCGGCGTCGCTGGCAGACATGATCCCTGCATCGGCATCAGGGCCATCCCCATTGTAGAGGCCATGGTCAACCTGGTTTTGGCCGATCATGCCCTACGCTGGCGCGGACAATGCGGGGGCATCCAGATCCCGGGCAGCCGTTAAATATATATCCAATGAACGATCAACTAAAGTATACCCCTCTCACATGATCTGAAAGGGGTATAACATCATCACATTACCGAACGGGGCTTGCCATCATGCTCATGATAGCCCCCTCCATCTGTAGGTCAAAGGCATTAATAACATCCTTTATAACACTATCTGTCAAATCTTTGCGTTCCTCATCAGTCATGTTGTTGGGGGCCTGCTTCTCTCGCTTTATTTTTGCTTCAGTTTGGGCGGTAATAATCCCCTTCGCATTCACAAGAGATAATACGACATCAAGACGACCCTCGAATTTTGCCGGATTCATTGGATTCGGTAACTTTAGAATTGACGCATCACGAACCGTCAGTTGAGCGGTTCCAGATTGACCAACAGTCCGTAACCGATTATAAGCCCATTTTTCAATAGCCTGCGTTAAATCACGAGAAAACAAACTATCTGTTCCGGATGATTTAATCATGGGATCAAAATCATATTGCATCTGAATTAACGCTGTATTTATTGGAATTTGTTGCTTGGTTTCATAGGCGAGCTTGCTATCCTTTTCAATGCGACTTTGGCAAGAGCTCAAAAGCAAAACAAAGGACAGCGACAGTAAACGTGAATGTTTTTTCATGGGAAATCTCCTCCCGTTATTATCTGTTCAAAAAACTCTAGAAAACCTCACTCCATAAATATTCTTCGTCCCTACCAGGTAACCCTTTAGTCAAGGATTGTCAATGGCAAAAACACATTTGTGCGGGTTCACATCAAATGAGACTCCGCTGCAGCCTCGGAACAGATATCCCGAATATACTCCATAGGTGTTAATCCCTTCAAGTTCCGATGAGGACGATACGTATTATATTTGATCACGGCCTGACGAAGTTCAGCCT
>JAPLOP010000040.1 GCA_026400645.1 Alphaproteobacteria bacterium
TCCTGACGCAGAGTAATCTGACTGTAAGAACTATATGGGTGCTGTAATATGGATTACAAGAGAACAAAGCTTAAAGACAAGAGAATATTTGGCCTAAATTCAATTAGGTATTTAAAGTTTTAATAGAATTTTATGTATAAGGTGTGGGGAGCAGAGGGGGAAGGGTAATAAAATCTCCCCCAAAAAAACCCTCAGTTAACCCATCAGCCCAGGGTCCGCCATGATCAGCGGGTAATCCTTGGCCCCTGGTAATTGATAGTGCCACCACTCAGTCGTGATTGTGCCCCATCCGGCCGACACCATAATCCCCACTAAAAGATACCGATTGGCACCGATATCCGCGAGCAACTCAGCACCATGACGGGATTGGGTTGTGAAATCATCAAAGGGGGTCCCCATGTCAAGTTCACTCCCAGACGGATCAACCAAAGTCAAATCAATCGCCAGGCCCCGCGTGTGATTCGATCCAACGGCCGGGTCCATAACATAATCGGGATTGGGACAAAACGCCCACAGTTTTTCTTGGGACCGTTGCGGCCGAAAGGCATCAAATATTTTCAGACGAAACCCCTGCCGTGCCGCCAGGATGATGGCTTTTTCCAAACGGGGAATGGCATCCTGGTGTAAAAAACAACGGGCATGGTCATAAATAATTTCGCCAACAAAATTATTGGTCGTCGCATAGCGCAGATCAAGAATAACGTCGTGAGTTTGTTCTGTAATTTCATGCAAATCCATATAGTACCTTTCTTAACTAATCATTTTAACAATAATGCCATCGGATTGTTGTATCAACAGACGACCGTCGTCATCAATGCCAATAAATCGCCCCTGAATACCGGCCCTGACAATCGTCTCGCCATAATGATGCGCATGACTTAACCATTCTGTTCTGACGGGGTCAAATCCATTCTCAATCCAGGATTCATATTTCTCCCCAATCAATACCAGAATTTGTTCAAGAATTTCCTCCACCTCGACAGGTTTATCCACATGGTTACACAGATACGTCGTCGCATAAGTCGATACAACTGGGGATGATTGGATGTTCATGCCGATGCCAACAATTGCGGCGTCACCCTCAACCTCAATCAAAATGCCGCATAACTTTCGCCCATCCAAAAGGACATCATTTGGCCATTTTAATGTGATGGGCAGGGTTGGGGACAGATTTTTCAACACCTTGGCCACCGCATTTCCAACAACAAAAGCCAACTGACCATATCGCGCAAGGGGGGTGCCCCTGTCTGCGGGGTGCAATATTATACTGCAATATAAATTCCCCTTTGGTGATGTCCATGTATTGCCGTGTCGACCCTTGCCGGCGGCTTGTTGGCTGGCCACGATGGCTGTCACCTCTGGAGCGCCGGAGGTAACAAATGATTTTGCCGTTTCATTTGTGCTCTCAACAAAATCATATCGTTTTTGTAAAAAGTTTATTTTGATTGATTTCATTCCAAATTTTCTTGACCCGACGCTTTAAAATATGTACCACTATACACATGGAGCCTGCTTGGTGGAATGGTAGACACAACAGACTTAAAATCTGTCGCCTTAACGGGCATGCCGGTTCGAGTCCGGCAGCGGGCACCACATAAATCTCACACACATCAAATCATGACCACTTTATTCCAAAAAAACATTTCCAAATCTGTCATAAAAGCGGACTATACTGCCAAGGACATCGAGGTTTTAGAGGGTCTAGAACCCGTTCGTAAACGCCCCGGTATGTATATTGGCGGGACGGATGAAAAGGCGCTACACCACCTGGCTGCTGAAATTTTGGATAATGCCATGGACGAGGTTGTCGCCGGCTTTGCCACCAAAATCGAAATCCACCTAGGGGTCAATAATATACTCACTATCCGTGATAATGGTCGTGGTATCCCCGTTGACCCGCATCCAAAATTTCCGCATCTGTCGGCGTTGGAGGTTATTTTAACGACGCTGCATTCGGGGGGTAAATTTGATTCCACCGTTTACAGTACATCCGGTGGGTTGCATGGTGTTGGAATTTCGGTTGTCAATGCGTTATCTGATTTGTTAGAGGTCGAGATTTATCGCCAAAAACAATGTTGGCGCCAAACATACAGCCGCGGACATAGTAAAACGTTGTTGATTGCGGACGAACAACCCACGCGTAAAAAAGGCACACTAATTCGTTTCCATCCTGATCCCGAAATTTTTGCAGATGCTCAATTTAAGGCGACGACCCTTTTTCAAATGGCGCGATCAAAGGCGTACTTGTTCAAGGGAGTGGAAATCGATTGGTCTTGTGATGCGACGTTACTCAAGGGGCAAACGACTGTTCCGGGCCAGGCAACGCTGCATTATCCGGCGGGTCTGTTGGATTATTTAAAAGATATTGTTGGCTCGCAAGATGGCACAGCGACCGAGGCTGAAAGCACGGTTGAGTATTTCACAGGCGATGCCGCCTTTCCAGGGCATCAGGGGCGCGTGGAATGGGCGGTTGTTTGGCCGACGGCGGCGACTGAACATGATGCCTTTTTCGAGGGGCGCGTTACATCCTTTTGCAACACGATTCCAACACCACAGGGTGGCACACACGAGGCTGGCTTGCGTCAGGCATTGACCCGAAGTCTGCGCGATTATGGCGAGCGTATCAATAATCGCCGTATTCAGACCATGACCATGGATGATGTGAACGGGTGTACGTTTGCGGTGTTGTCTTGTTTTATTCAGCAACCCCAATTTCAGGGTCAAACAAAAGAAAAATTATCGTCAGCCAATGCAACAAAGTTGGTTGAAAATGCGATCAAGGATCATTTCGATCATTGGCTTGCCCAGCATCCACAGTTGGCCAATCAAGTTTTGGATTATGTGTTGAATCGGGCAGATGAACGGTTAAAACGACGCCAGGCGAAAGAGGTTGCCCGTTCCAGTGCCACAAAACGCCTTCGGCTTCCCGGGAAATTGGCGGATTGCACCAGCACAGATCCCGCAGTGTGCGAGATTTTCTTGGTAGAGGGAGATTCCGCCGGTGGATCCGCTAAACAGGCCAGAAGTCGCGCAACACAGGCGATTTTACCGCTAAAGGGTAAAATCCTCAACGTGGCAACGGCGTCGATGGATAAATTAAAAAACAACCAGGAAGTCGCCGATTTAATTTTGGCCCTTGGGTGCGGGTCCGGAAAGTCGTGCGACCCCAGCAAATTGCGGTATGCCAAAATCATCATCATGACCGATGCTGACGTTGATGGAGCCCATATCGCATCCCTTTTGTTGACGCTTTTTTTCCAAGAATTAAAACCCATTTTGGACGCGGGTCATGTGTATTTGGCCCAACCCCCCTTGTATCGATTATCGCACAATCAACAAACGGTTTATGCCCGCGACGATGCCCAAAAAGAACAGCTTTTAAAAACTGTTTTTAGTCGGGCCACCAAAGTTGACATCAGCCGATTTAAAGGGCTTGGGGAAATGCCAGTCGAACAATTGCGCAATACAACCATGGCTATCGATAAGCGTGTCTTGTTAAAGGTTGCCCTGAACCCCGATCAAACCCCCGTCCAGCATGCAGAATTCGTGAACCGCCTGATGGGGAAAAATCCCGAGGCGCGCTTCCTGTTTATCCAGGAAAACGCGCAGTTTCTAAAGGAAGTTGATGTCTAGGTTTTGTGACATCAATAACAAGGACATTCCTCCTCGTGAATCGTTTCCAGGGGTTCAAAGTTTCGAATAATCTTTCTTTTTTGGGGGGTCTTTTTTGTCTTGTTTTGTGAGACAATTTCAATTTTCTTAAGTTCGCTTAGGCATATGCCCGATATGTATGAACCATTTTTTTGATGAAACCCCAATGAATTTCTAAAGAACTCTTGCTCATAATCACTCAAACAGACCTCCTTTGATTCTACAAGTTTTACTAAATTCATCATGGCCAATTGATTGCCAACAGCTGCATTAATAGGCCTAGTGGTAAGGAACGCGCATAATTGGCAATAGAAATTTTCGCCTCCACTCTGGTTGCTAAATCACCCCCTCAAACCGGAAACTTAGCAATCA
>JAPLOP010000041.1 GCA_026400645.1 Alphaproteobacteria bacterium
CGGGAATAAACCTTACAGCGAATTAAAAAGTGTTGCCAGTACCATAACGCAAGCCCTGTATGAATCGGGAATGATTTTGGGTGTACGATCAGAAATCAGGGGGGATACAGAAGATTTTACCGTCACGATTATTCGGGATGTGGCCTCCTCCCTCAATATCGAACCTGCAACCATTGCGGAGACGATTGATTCCCTTATTCGTGGTAAAAAAGCCAACTCCTTTAAGCGGGAAAACAAATTATATGATGTTAAGGTAGAGGTCGAAAATAGATCCCGTCAAACACCCCATGACATCACGAACCTTTTTGTAAAGGCGGGCGACAAAGACGGAACCCTGGTTCCTTTGTCAGAATTGGTACGGGTCCATTCACGGTCTGGCCCGATTGAAATTCATCACCACAACAGAACACGGGCGATTGCAATGACGGCTGCTTTAAAGCCGTCCTATAGCCTGGGGGATGGCGTTAAAAAGGTGTCCGAGATTGCAGCAGAGGTCATGCCATCCGATATGCGATTGGATTATATTGAGGATACCAAGCGGTTCTTGACAGAGGGGCGAACCGTGCAGCTTGTTTTTGGGTTGGCGCTTTGCTTTATTTATCTGGTGATGGCAGCACAGTTTGAAAGCTGGCGTGATCCCTTCATTATTATCCTGAGTGTTCCCTTGTCATTGGCGGGGGCTGTCTTAACGCTAAGCTTGATCAGTGGGGGAAGTCTTAATTTATATTCCAATATTGGGTTGATAACCCTGATCGGGTTGATCACCAAACACGGGATTTTGATTGTCGACTTTGCGAATAAATTGAGGGTGTCTGGCAAGAGTTTACAGGAAGCTATTGTTGAAGCATCCCGTCTTCGTCTGAGACCAATTCTGATGACCACATTCGCAATGGTTCTGGGCGCCCTGCCGTTAGCCTTGGCAACCTGCCGGCGTTTTATACGTATCTCGCCAAGAAAAGGGGAGTGGAGGATAGTCCGAGCCCGCAAATTGCATAAGCCACCAACGATATTCAACAGGCGTTTGCGCGAACACCGGAAAAAGCGATATTTTCCTCGAAACCATGAATATCTTTGTGATCTTTACGAAGAATTAGCAGAGCGACTGAATGCGCGCCTGTCCCTTGCCCCCAGAAATTTCCCTGTGTGTTGGCAAATTGGATACGATCAGGGGGCATTTCGTCGAGGATTCCAACCAAATAACGATTCCATCTTTATTCAATCCGAAAGTATTTTGGCGCCTTTCGTTTTTGAAAAACAAACGAATAATCTGAATCTTGTGTGCGACGAGGATTATTTGCCAATCGCCCATTCAAACATCGACTTGATCGTCACTATTTTTTCCCTTCACTGGATCAACGATGTCCCTGGATTTTTAACTCAGTGCTCGATGGCGTTAAAACCAGGCGGGTTATTCCTGGCTGTTTTTATTGGTGGCGACAGTTTGTATGAACTGAAAACTGTTTTTCAGCAGGTGGATGCTGAATTCCATAACGGGATCGGTGCTCGTTTTTCACCCTTAATCCACGCAAAGGATGCCGGCACCCTTTTGCAGCGCGCTGGATTTGCATGCCCTGTGTCTGACACTGATCGCGTGACTATCCAATATCCAAATGTAGCGCGCCTTTTAA
This sequence comes from Alphaproteobacteria bacterium, assembly GCA_026400645.1. NCBI lineage: Bacteria > Pseudomonadati > Pseudomonadota > Alphaproteobacteria > Alphaproteobacteria bacterium. The sequence continues at coordinate 1,629 of JAPLOP010000041.1, forward strand.
TGGATATACGAAATTCTGCCTCTGCGAATGCGCTGCATCAAATGGATGCGCCGCCATTGTCCAGGCAGTACCTGGATCGGGTAGAGCACGTTTATCGGGATCTTTTTTCGCATCCCGATGGGGGCATTATAGCGACCCTTGATATTGTTTATATGCAAGGTTGGAAAGACAGACCTTATATCACAGAAAGCCTAACATGAAAAAAATCACAGAAAAACAAATCGTCATTGCCAGTCATAATAAAGGGAAATCTGATGAAATTGCCTATCTTTTGGCATCGTACCCGATAGAGGTTTTGTCGGCAGCCGACATGAACATTCCTGATCCCGAAGAAACAGAAGACACGTTCGTTGGGAACGCCCTGCTAAAAGCGCGCCATTGTGCACAAAGAACAGGCCTTTTGTCGCTTGCTGATGATAGTGGTTTGGTTGTTCCGGCAATCGGGGGGCAGCCTGGAATTTATTCAGCCCGCTGGGCTGGCCTAGACCGCGACATGGGTAAAGCCATCGCCCGACTGGAAAAAGAATTGCACGGGGTGGACGACGCATCGGCTTATTTTACCTGCGCCCTTGCATTGGCTTGGCCGGAACATGATGGGGAAATCCAGACGCAAACATTCACCGGACATTGGGATGGGCATATTGCCTTTCCCGAGCGGGGTCAAGGTTTTGGGTATACGCCCGTTTTTGTTCCTAAAGGCTTTGCGATAACCGCCGCTGAAATGCCCCCAGAGCAACGATACGCTTTATCGGGTCGGGCAAAGGCATTCAAGCAGTTGGTCGAATCTTGTTTTTGAGGGTAGCCATAACTTAAAACGCCTGACCGATGCTAACGTAAAATTGGTACGATCGATCGATGGCGTTTCCCGTCGAATCACGACGACGTTTAAGGGGGAAAGCAATATCCAGTCGGATTGGGCCGATGGGGCTGTAATATCGCCCCCCAAAGCCTGCGCCCCATAACAGGGTCTTATCTTTAAAATCAGGTATCTTGTTCGTTGTAACTGATCCCCCCTCTAGAAACGTAACGAAACCGATTGTCTCGGATGCTTTTAGGCGTAATTCCGCCCCCAATTCTGCCAAGGACCGTCCACCCAGGGGCGTTCGTAGTGTATCTAGTGGGCCCAAAAGCTGATATCCATATCCGCGCACGGAGCCACCACCCCCAGAATAAAATCGTTTGTTGGGTGGTATTCCGTTGGTATTTTGCATAAAAATGCTTCCCCCCCTTATAAAACCGGCTAACACTCCCCGACTTTCGCCGATCTCATTCGTCATAAAGGGTAAGTAGGCAGAGGCCCCGGCCTGACCAATAACCATACCCCTGTTTTTGTCTGCCCTGCCCCAATAGGGCGTTACCTTTCCGTTTGCCCTAAATCCACTTGTTGGGTCTAAAAGATCGTCCGTTGTATCGATCTTGAGATCGCCAGGTAACCCCACAAGACGCGTATTGTAAACGGTTGTTTCCTGTTGGATACGCCCTTTTTCTCCGACAACGCCCAGGGATCCCGTAACGTGCTGAAATAACGGGCGCTGCAGGCGCATCCCGGCATTGGTTGTGTGACCAGAATAGGCCCTGGTTGTTTCCCTTACGACAGAAACTTCATTCATTAAGCTTTGTTGGGGGGTCAAAAAATCGGGGATATCATAGGAGATTTTTGCTTTTTTCTCGAGCTTTGTCGATTTCAGCGATGCTTCAAAACGTTGGCCGTGTCCCCCAACATTGTTGTGTCGCCAAAAAATATGTCCACCGATTCCTTCTGATGTTGCATAACGTACGCACGCTCCCAGTTCCCGGGGGGCGCTTTCTGTTGCCTTGACGTGCAGGACGATGGGCTGTTCTTGGCCTTGGTCTGCTTGGCCTTGCTTCTCTGGGGCAATATTAATGGTGGCCAAAAGCCCCGTTGACAGCAATTTTCGGCGTGTTTTATCAACCAATGCTTGATTATAAATTTGTCCATCTTTCCATAAAACGCGATTGTGAACATACGCAGATGATAAATGACTAAGGCCGGTGATGTTGGTGTGGGCGATACGCGCTATTTGTCCTGTGGTTACAAAATAATGAATGTGGAGCAAGTGATTTTGATGATCAACAATGGCCTCTGGTTCCCCAATATCAACAAAGGGATATCCGGACTTTTGAAAATATTTTTTGATTCTTTCCCGCCCAGCTTGGACCTTTAATAAATTGACCGTATCATCAACATGCAATCCAATAATGTCGGCTGTTAACAAAGGGGTCTGATCGGCCATAAATGCAGGGTCGTTTGAACACAACAGGTTCACGCTCCCTATTTTATAAAGGGGGCCCGGGACAACCCTGAATTCAACGCGAACCGGACTTTCATCCATGTGGATTTCAAAATCCACCGTTCCGGAAAAATACCCCATTGATGCCAAAATCTTTTTAAATTCTACGACATCTTTTTCTGCCCTTTTAATCAAGCCAGCTTCTGAAATGGGTGGGCGATTTTCAAGTTTTATTAATGTTGATCCATTGCGCAGGGCCGATTCTGTATCTGAATTAAGTGGATGGATCAGCACCGTTGTATAGGGTATTCCGCTTTCTGCATGGTTTTCGTTTGCGGGGTCTGATTTGTCTGGGGCATCAACCCACTGACACCCGCTGATTCCAAGGAGCATTGAGAGGAGTAAAAAAACCCTAATGCCATTATACCCACTCCAGATCATTCCCCACACACGTCCTCCCGCGACTTGATCGCGGGATCCACATGGGCCCCGTGGTCAAGCCACGGGGTGACGGGAGGGTTGTTCTGCAGAAAATCATCTGGAAGGGGTATATTTCTGTTCATATTGGGTGCAATTATGCTTCGTCCCTAAGGTGGGCGTAACTGACGACTTTTTTGACGCCACTGATATTGCTGATTATTGTTGTGACGCGGTTAAGTTCGTCTTGGTTTTGGGCAATTCCCATAATATAAACAACACTACCAACGGTTTTGACGCTGTAATTTAGGGAATTCACATTTTCGGCAAATGTTAGCTTTGATTTGATTTGCGTTGTAATCCATGCGTCTTGCGATATGCTGCCAACGATGCTGCCAAAGCCAGCGCCATTTGAAACCTCGATATTATTAATGACATGCTTGACCCCCTTGACGTCCCATGCAATTCGTTCGGCATCAACTTGCCATTGCTGTTCTGGGACCGATCCGGTTAATAAAACTTCAGCGTTTTGCACATTGATGCCAACTTTTGCATGCAGGTCTTGGTTGTGACTATATAGACGCGCCTTTAGCGTGACCGATATTTGGCTGTCAGTCATCGTTCCTGTTACACCCTTCTCGCGTGTTGCCAGACCACCAACCATGGCACCGCCGCCAATAATTACAGGTGCACACGATGATAAAATCATTACCGTCGCTAATAATGTTGTATATGATTGTTTTTTCATTCTTCCTCAACTTGCCAAGCGTTTTCGATATAGGTTGGTGCCTTTGTCTTGCATAATAAAACAACATCGAACCGAATGGAAGAAAAGTTATCACCTGAATTGCCCTCGTTGTTCGAAAGGCGCGATAAATAATCCAATACACTGTTTTTGATGCGCTGTTGCTGTCGAAGGGTGATCGATTCAGCGGCATCGTCGAAGGTCTTTCGATATTTAACCTCGATCGCGACCAGGGTTTTCCCATCACCGCTGAAATCTAGGGCCAAAAAATCAATTTCGCCATGTTTGCATTTGTATCGGTGGGCTAGGATTTCGTATCCTTTTTTCTGCAGCAATTGCCGAACATAACCTTCTGCTAGTCTTCCTTTTTGATCGGCCGTTGTCATGGGCTGGCTTGAATTTGTTGAAGGCAGGATATGAATTCTGGATCCAGTCGATAGTTTTGATCCGATTGCTTTGTCGCTGCTTGTTCCCTGTACAGGGATGCAAAAATTGTTTGATAGCTTCCCATGGTTTGCGTTGCATGGCCCAAGATATAGTTTAATTCCCCCTCGCCCCTAAAGGTTTGAAAGTGACCAGATAAACTGGAATAACTGGTCACAATGCCAAATAAATACTCTTTTATTGAGCCACCTTTGCTGAGTGTCACAAAAACAGGGGCCCCACTTGTGCCGGGCAAGGCTAAACCATAAGGTGGGTTGCTTCATACGTTCTGATGTTGATTTCATCGGTTCCGGCTGTGGGCTTGGCCAATGTTTCGTCGGGCTTAAAAAACAGCGATGAATATAAGGCCATGCGGTTCAATGCCAGCGCATCCCCATCCCAGGGGGCCGGATAAAACGTGTCACGTTCATACAGGGAAAAGGCGCGTTTTGTTATTTTTTTAGAAAGAGTGATATCTGAATTTCCAAACGTTACGACGGTCAATGGTGCATCTTGTGGGACCTCTGATTCCATGAACACATCGGCTGGTTCAATTTCGGTAACTTTGTGCTTAAGCCTTAGAAAGGCTTTGTCGTGCTTGGCCTCTGCCCCGTTGGTGCTTTCAAGGTACCGACCATCAATCCAAACGGCATCGACATCGTACGACACTTGCGTTTGTCTGCCGTATCGATCCTGGGTTTGAAAAACAACAACGACACCCTCAACAGGGATTAATTTCGTTGCTGAGTCGATGGATTTCCCCTTGACCATTAGCATGGCCCCATGCGCAGCGGTCAGAACGACGGTGGGGGCCACAAGAACCCCCGTTTGCGATGCGCTATTTTTTTTGTCATGAACAAGGCACGCCGACGAATATGGTCGGGCGCTAAAGGCAAGGCAAGCATAATCGTCTGGTTTATGAATTCCATCGCCAACCATGGCTGCCAAATCATATGAAACAAGCAGACATATTATAAAATACCGCACCTGTCACCCCTATATCTGATCCAGTCGATCAAAAATTTTCTTGATGGATTCGATTGCTTTTAAGTTCCCAATCATCTGTTTTTGGACCTGGATCATATTAACATAAATGGACGTCGCATTGACTGACGATCCTTCGTACGTGCCAGGAGCAAGCGCCCCCGTTCCGCCATCCTTTGGGAAATACATCATACAGGGTCCCGAATCCCCTGTTGGGACAAAAATTCCCGGTTGGCTTTCCCCTAATCCATTAATATTGTTAAACGTAGCCACGGGAATACGGCAATGTTTTACCTGGGTGTTGTTTGAAAAGGTTACGGTTCCATATCCATTTTCATCAAAATCAATCCTTTTAAAACTACCGGGCGAAGACCCATCCGCTGTGGCTGAATTGACGGAAAATTGGCTGCCCACAGACGCGATGCCGGTTGACGTTCCAACGGCCCCAAGCCCCAGAGCAATTGTGGAGTTTGCTGCGGGAGAGCCCGCCCCCCACTGGATTGCCAAGTTTGGGGGTGCTACAGCTGCTACTCCGCCGTTCTGAGTATTATACATGACGGGTTGGCCTTGGGCATTAAATTCCACACGCATTCCGGCCTGATAGGGTGCTGGCACGGTTGACCCCGCTGGCCCCTGAACGGACAATGTCCATGATTGAGTCGCTTGTGCGCTGTTGTATGCTGTAACGCTGGCATCGGTTCGCGTCCATGTGAATGTCAGGTTCTTTTTGGCACCCAAAGAGTCATACATGCTGACGGAATTTGTTTTTACCGTTCCAATTGGGGCGGCAATAATATCCGATGGCAATTGGAGCCCCATTGATATGTTAGCCGTGGCCGCCGGCGGACTGACGATGGTACCAACATTGAGTGGAACTAAATTGGTTGTTGAGCTGACGTCAGGGCTAAGGGGGTTGCCATTTTGATCTGTCATAAAAACTTGCAAATACTGCCCCAAATTATTGACAAAGTTCTTATTTGCATCGATATCAAACGTACAATCGCGCGTAAAACCCAAATTGCCATTGGCGTTTGTTTGATCCTTTACGGGTACGAATCCTTGTCCGGCCACACTAAAATGCGTGGCGACCTGTGAATTTATGGGCAGGCCAACTTGATTCAGATAGCGAATATTTGTGCTTTGTACACCGGCTTGGCCATTGGTTTCAAAGGCTGTGATAAACGTATCTGACCCACGACCGGCGACGGCCCCAGCGGCGGTTAGATCCTGTGCCAAGCCACCAAACTGGCGACTATAGACATCTGCCCCCCTGATGCTTGTATTTAAATTTAATGGACTTCCATTCTTAAGCATTTTTTAGTCTCCTTATAAATTTATGCCAACATTGCCAATGGGGCGTGGATTAGGATAAGCCCCTTGTGGTAATCTTGGTCGTTGATGTCGTTCAAAATTTCGTATTTCAATATCGCCTGCCATTAAAACGGGCAGATTTTCATCGTCATAGGCAACGGATGTAATGACGCTGTTCAGGGTTACTTTGCCACCGATTGGCGCCCCGCTTCCGTTGACTGCCACCAGGGATACCACATAATTTCCGGTGACTTTTGCCCCGGATTCATTGGTCCCATCCCACGTTTGTTTGTGTTTTCCGGCGCTGGTTGGAACCGGCAGGGCCCGAACAAGATTCCCATCGCCATCGGCAATCACCAATGTTGCTTGGGCTACATTTTCCGGAAGGCTGACGTTGATGTCTTGTGTCCCATCGTTTATGGCTTCATCAATGGTGAATAAATCCCCTTCGTGTTCGACGATGTCGCCCTCCAAATTCGTGGTGGTTAACGAATACAGGGCCGAATTCACGCGATTGCCTTCCTCTGCCAGGGAAACCATTTTTCCCTGCTGGGCGGTTGTGACGATGCCCATAATGGAACGCACCATTTCGGTTGTATCCGTTTCATTACCGGGGATTTGATTCTCCATCTGCGCCAACAAAAGCCGCATCGTGAATTCAATTTGTTTGTCGGCATCCTCCCCCAGGAATTTTGTTAAACCGTGGGTATCGGCCTTTTTTAGGGGTTCCTTCTGGTCCAGAGTGCGCATTAATTGGGGTGGGGCTTTTACGCTACTTACATCAAAGCTCATTAAAATAATCCTTCTTTTTTATAAAATGTTAGGGACGTTGCATCGGTTTGAAGATCTGATTCCTGGAAGATATCTTCTAGTTCATGGCGGTGTTGGGCTAACAGTTGAATCATTTCATCGGATTCCGCCATAAAGGATGCCGATACAGATCCGTTTTTAATGGTCAATCGCACCTCCACATCCCCGAATCGATCATGGTGAATGGGGATTCGCAGATTTGTCGATCGTCGATTAAGTTGTTGCCGAAAATCTTGCATCACCTGTTGAATTACTTCGGCATTCATGGCTGCTGTTGTTGAATTCTGGGCTAGTTTTTCGGGTGCTTTTTCGCGGGATTCCCTTAATGATTCTTGTTTTTGATGAATATGTTCGGGTCGTAATACATCAAGATCCTGTTGGGGGTTTTCATCTTCCTGGGGTTCTGTTTCGTCTTTGGCAGAAAATGCAGATTTGCCTATAACGACGGCAATTTTGTCACCGTCAATGCCGTCAGGATCAATCATGTTTTCAAGGAGGGCTGGTTGCTGCAAAAGGGGGAAATTCACGATCGGTTGTTGCAGTAATTCAATTCTGGGATCCGGCCTTTGAGGTGGGTTGGATCCCGTTAAGCCAGGGGTATGAAATATCCTGTTGTTCGGGGTGGCCGTCAAATCAATCGGATCCGATGGGAAAAAATCGACTTGATCAGGGATGACTGTTTCGGTGGCAAGCTGGGCTATCGGGACGGGGAGTTCTGTGGATTGCCATGGTTGGGTCCATAATGGATTCAAAATTTGATCTTGATCTCTTAAAAGAAAGGGTGGGGCAACATCTAAGGTTGGCATCTTTTCGGTTTCTATATACCTTTCTCGGATGATTTCCCGCAGAACACCCACCCCGTCATCCCGTGGCTTGACCACGGGATCCAT
>JAPLOP010000042.1 GCA_026400645.1 Alphaproteobacteria bacterium
TAATTTTATGTCAAATACGATACCAAGTATAGTCGACATGTTGGTTGATCGAATTACTGACAATTTTCAGATCATCATCCCTGGAAAATGATCTGGAAGGGGTATATAAGTTTTTCATAAACTGCCCTTCGTACTTTTGTGTAATCCGTATTATGTTCAATTTCCGGAGAGGGGCCATACGCAATAACAGATTGATTTCTAAGGTCAACCAAAGGCTCATCATTTTCCACAATAGGGATAGAGATTACTTCTGGATCAGAAATGAGCACGATATCTTTTTTTGCGCAATCTTGTAACATAAACACCGCCAACAACAAACAAAATATATTCATTTTTAACGCATACACAAACTAATACCATTTTCAATAAATATTCACGAGTTCTAGATGCTTTCTGGATTGCTCATTGGGCTTCGCCCTCATCGCAATGACGTCGCCATGGCGAGCGATCGCAGAGAGCGTGGCCATCCAGGAAACCCACTAATCATTTTTGAAGATGGTATAACGGCGCAAAACAGCCCCAAAATTCCTTAAAATTTCTTCATATACCCTTGTCAATTGCTCTAAATCTTCAATGGCGACCCGTTCATCAACATGGTGGGCTGTGGCATTTTTTAATCCAATCTCTATACAGGGACATATCTCTCGCATAAAACGCGCATCGGATGTCCCGCCCGTGGTGTTAAGATCCGGCGTCAGCCCTGTAACGGCCCCAACCGCATCCTTAACCAACTGATGAAGGGGCGGGTGGTCACACAAAAAGGCCTCTCCGCTTACCCGGGTTTCCAACTGCCAATTCAGGGCATTTTTATCATCCGCCTTGATCCCATCCAAAACATCATTTAGATGCGCCTTTAACGATTCACCTGTATGCAATGGATTGAACCGGATATTAAATCGCGCGCTGGCGGACCCTGGAATCATGTTTGTTGTCGGATTCCCAACATCAACACTGGTGATCTCCAAATTCGTTGGACTAAATGCATCCGTGCCATGATCCAGAGGCACAGACAACAATTGATGGAGATAACGAATTAATGCGGGGATGGGATTAGCCGCCAAATGTGGATAAGCAACATGCCCCTGCTTCCCCGAAACAGTCACGATGGTGTTCAGGCTACCACGACGACCAATTTTTGCGGTATCCCCCAATGCCGTAACGCTTGTTGGTTCCCCAACGATACAGGCTGTGATGATTTCTTGTTTTTCCTTAAGCCAATCAACAACACGCGTTGTTCCATTAGTAGCAGGCCCTTCTTCGTCGCTGGTTAAAAGGATGCTGATGGATCCAGAAAAATCTGCATCCTGTATTACCCTGGATATCGCGGCAACAAATGCAGCGATCCCCCCCTTCATATCTACGGCCCCGCGCCCATAAATATGACCGTCTTTTATGGCGCCACTAAATGGATCAAACGTCCAACGATCCAATGGTCCGGTCGGGACAACGTCCGTATGACCCAAAAAACAAAGATGAGGTTCGTCGGTCCCAAGGAGCGCATAAAGATTATCCGTATCACCGAAGGGAAGCCGATGACAAACGAATCCCATTGGCTCTAGGTAAGAACTGATTAAATCCAGACACCCATCATCCGCCGGTGTCACGCTTTTCCGTTGAATCAGTTGTTGCGTTAAGATAATGGGATCAATTGACATATTAATCCCTTAACAAATCGTTGATGGATGTTTTGCTGCGTGTTTGCGCATCAACCCGTTTGACAATCACAGCACATGCCAAGGACGGCCCCTTGCCATCGCTTGACGGTAACGATCCCGGCACGACAACGGAATATGCCGGCACCCTGCCCCGATAGGATTCACCCGTTTGACGGTCAATGATTTTAGTAGAGGCACCGATAAAAACCCCCATGGAAATAACAGCCCCTTGTTCCACGATGACACCCTCGGCAATTTCGCTTCGGGCACCGATGAAACAATCATCCTCTATGATGACGGGGTTGGCCTGAATCGGTTCCAACACGCCACCGATCCCAACGCCACCAGAAATATGACAGTTGCGACCAATCTGGGCACAGGATCCAATCGTCGACCACGTATCAACCATCGTGTTTTGACCAACATAGGCCCCCATATTGACAAAGGACGGCATCAACACAACCCCTGGCGCAATATAAGCGGATTCCCGGACGATAGCCCCCGGCACAGACCGAAATTGTGCGTTTTGAAAATCATCAACCTTCCATTGGGCGCATTTTAGGGGAACCTTGTCATACCAGGTGGTTATCGTTGATTGTTCGCCAATGATCGCATTTTGTTGCGTGCGAAACGACAACAAGATGGCTTTCTTAATCCATTGATGTGTGTACCATTCGTTATTAATTTTCTCAGCCACGCGAAGCCTTCCCTGGCCCAGGGATTCGAATGTCGCCTGAATAGCACGCAGCAAGTCACACGAGACATCCAGCGCATCTCGGTTTTCCCAGGCGTGTTCAATAACGGATTGATTTGAATTTGTTTGCGTCATGCTTAATATCCATCAAAATTGTGAAACAGGCTGAACGTAAAATCATTTATTAATCTTTGATTCAGAAAGTATGATGATGCAAAAAGTCTCAAAAATCAATGCGTGATATATGGCCTAGTGGTAAGGAACGCGCATAATCGGCAATAGGAGTTCCGAGTTTTATACCTTGTGGCCTTATATCTAAAATTTTAGTAAAATTATTTCATTTATTTTCTTCCTCAATAAGTTCTGACTTTTAAACAATGTTGGGAA